>NZ_JALBYT010000017.1:0-100143 GCF_022690845.1 Shewanella sp. N2AIL
TACAGAGATCAGAAATTGTGAAGCGGTTGGCGCTGTAACACTCAACCCAGATAAGGCACCAGAAGAAGGCGTAATAAATGCAGCTTAATATTTAAACAAAGAGTGACAACTATCTTGAAAAACACCGTCTTGGGTAAAGTGCTAGTACCTTTAGATACTTTGTCGTATTAGTAAAATTTGATCAACTGACACGTTGTAAGTGGAGTCGCTGATAGGCCTTATAAATCGAAAATGGACAATTTCGTGTTACGAATAGAAACAACACAAATCCAGTTTGCATGAGAAAATGTATGCAAAAATTCCAACCGCATTGATCAATGTTTATGGTTCAATATCTTTTTATCGCAATAAAAGTTAATCACTACATGGTAAATAGAAACATCAACGTTACCACGCTGAAGTTCTTCTTTTCCCATCCAAAAGGTATCTGAATCTTCACCATTTACAGTTTCAAGAGCATAACCATTTGCTTTGGTAAAACCTTTGTGCTGACGTTGTTTTATGTGGTTCTTATACTTATTTAATAGGGTGACAAAATCATTATCGAATGCATATACGACAACAAATATCGTATTAAAGCCCTCTTGAGCATACCCCGCCAACTTATCCATATGCTCATTGATATCGGTAATACCCCATTTAAGAAGGCGAAACGCTTCAAATAACGCAATACGTCTACTTTGATTGTTATCTACTATGACACCATCCACCTCACCATAGCTTTTACCTGAAGATGAACTACCTATTTGACTTTGATCCGAAATATGAAGTGGAGAGCTTTTTTCTCTCATATTAAAAAGACTACAAAACCATTGATTTATTCGATCTTCGTTTGCTGGCTTACTAGAATATCTAGATGAGATTTCCTCATATTTGACAGGTATGTAAATATTTTTACTGCGGCTAAGCAATTCTTTAGAGACTGAAGAAACTGTATCAACTAAATACTCTTCAACAGAGCTATTATTTGTTATCTTCACATATGTTTCGACATCACTACCGTTGATAAGTTTAAAGCTATTTGCTAGTTGCTCAGGACTTCTTTGATTCCTTTCTGCAAAACGGTCGATATATTGCGTAGCAGATGATTCCTTCGCTAAAGCATTCATTATAGTGTCGTTTATTTTGTCTAATTCATCTGGCAGTGCTTCATATTGACCTAGGAATCTAATATAAGATGAAAATGCTATATCTGCTTCTTTTACCAATTTATGCTTGAGCAGTAATTCACAGTAAGGTGTAAGTAACTGAGGAAGAAATTTCTGAGCTGAGCTCAATAGTTCCCATGTTTCCCTCATTGAACTGATGTCATCAATCGTTGAGTAAGCATGCAGTATTCCAGATATCCACAGTAATGGATAACTTGAGATAACGGACCATTGCGCTTTTGCCGACTGTTCTACTTTTGACAAAGCATTTCGAATCAAAGTTATATTTGAAGCTTCATGATGGTTAGCAATATACGCATGTAACAGCATTACAATATGTTCTGGGTTACTAGTATCTTCGACCAGTCTTTCCAAAATAAGAATGCTCTTTTTGGTATCATGTTCGATTAGATAATATGCTAGATAGTAGCGTCTAAAATATTCACATTCGTTGTAATTATTTTTCTCTTTATAGGTAAAGGGAATAGGGATATCGTTAATATGTGATTGAAAATCAGGGTCGTATTCGTCTTGGTTAATAGCCAATAATGTAACGTCTAATTTATATTGATAACACTTTATCAATTGGCGTTTTTCAGCAAAGAGGTGATGATGATGATCTTTGAACCTACCTTCATTCAGTTCATGACTAGCTTGATTAAGAACGGTCAGAGCAAGATCAAAATCAGAAGCACGGTATGCTGATACAAATGTTTTTTCTAAAACATCCAAAGAGCTCTTATCAATATTGTTTATTGCGAGTTTTGTAATTGCTGATTTGATAAGCACTTTTCTTGAAGGATGAATACAAGCCTCCATCAATTGGAAAAGCTGTGAGTTTGTTAGGATCTCGTCATTTGAATCAAGAAAGTCTTCGAAGTCTGAATCATCGATTTTGTTTATATAGACACAGAAATCAGGCCATAGATCGTAAGTATTTACTCCAATAGTGTGAAATAATCCATCTCTTTCATTAGTACTGAAGCCTAAATTGTTAGGGCCTGTTGACGTTTCACATGGGTAGCCAAAGGAATGCACATGCCATGGCTACCACACTTTCATAATTTCGCTTGAGTTTGTCATAGCGTGAAGCCACTGCCCGGTAATGCTTTAGCCGAGCGAAGATGTTCTCCACTAAGTGTCGGTAACGATAAAGCCCCCAGTCCATATCAGCATTGCCTTTCACTGAGTTACGTTTTCTGGGGATTATAGCCTGACCACCCTGTTGCACAATTTGTGTTCGTATTGCTTCACTGTCTTAGCCTTTGTCTGCTACCACGACTCCTGCAGTCGATAGCTTTGCAATCAAGGAAGCGGCCTGTGTGCAATCGTTGATTTGGCCTCCAGTAATTTCAAACTCAACAGGCAAGCCGTGTGCATCGACCACCATGTGAATCTTGCTGGTATTGCCACCCCGACTTTTTCCTATCGCTTCATCAGTGCCGCTTGCTGCGCCTGCGCTATGCTGGTGAGCTTTCGCAAAACTGCCATCAATAAAAGCCCACTCCATGTCAGGGTCAATGACTAATCCTTTAAAAATCTGAAGCCATTTCCCTGATGCTGACCACGCATTAAAACGTTTGTAAATACTGCTCCAGTTGCCAAACGCCTTGGGTAAGTCTCTCCAAGGGCACCCTGTCCGCATGCGATATAGCATGCCTTCTACGGTCATTCGCAAGTCGCGCTTGTTATAGATGGCATTGTGAAGCAGAATTACTTTCAGCTTCGACCAGTGTTCATCACTGAGCATCAGTCGGGGCATAGCAAACTCGTATCGATGTTGGGTGAGATCTTCAAAGATACGGGTTTGCGCATATAATTCAATAGCTTGTGACGAAACGTCAACAGGCCCTAGCTTTATCATTAAATCGTTTGGCAATGATAAAACTTTAACGTCTGCTGATCGTGTCCTTGCTTCTCTTGCTGCCAGCTATCGCGGAAAGTCTGTTGCTGTTCATATTCAAAGACCATCGTTAATCAAGCACGTCTTGTTTGTCGATGTTGCAGAAGATGGTCAGGTATTCGATTCCTACTCGGCAAAATCTATCACGGTTGAGTTACTTCAATCGAAGCAATGAGCAGTTCGTTGTTATGTTTATCAATTATCACTTTATCAATCTTCCTCGACAGCTTTTGTCAACTTCACATAGCAGACGAGTTTAGTCTGCTATACCACTTTTTTTACTCAGTAGCGCATTTTTCTCTCAGGGCGAACGCATGAACGATTTTTGAGCTAAACAGCTCTGTGAGTCGAGCTCGAAGTGAGCTAAAAACACTTACCAACGCCAATCAAATTGGTTGTTTATTGTTCAAGTCAAGCAGCAATTACAACGAGACAACCTTTGTGCGTTCCAAAAACAAACACTCATGCGGACGCCCTGATCAATCACCTTATCAGTTAAGCAATGGCAAGTTAAAATGTTATGCTTGCCGTTCTCAGTGTTCAGTAACACTAAGGCTTAAACGCAATGACTTGATATAGGCATTATTCAAAATAATAAAGTGGCTTTGGGCTGAATAATCGAGCTCCATTTGCGACATTATGCGAGACTTTTCTTGCATTCTTCGACCTTCATCTCGACTAAAGATAAGTTTGTTGGCATTAATAATTCCGAAAGCCAGAGGGATAGGTGCTAGATTGATATCGACAACGGAAAGCTTCCCTTCGGCTAGCCCCAATACCCTTTGCCAATCCATAGCGAGCAGTTCGGCTCTAATACGAGTATCAAGCACACTGTCCGCCTTTACCGGGTCGAATGCGACGGCTAAATCCCAATCGCTATGCTCGCTAGCATTTCCTTTCGCCTGCGAACCATAAAGCCATAATACCGCCACCTCAGAATGGCTTGCAGCTAAAGCGTTTAGTTGGTGCAAATGCTGGTTCTGGTCAATAGTCATTGGCTTGGCTTTAGGTTAGTCATGAAGTAAGAGTAACAACCCTGAGTCTGACTTAACAGGTTAGATTCGTTTGTCACGTCCCCTAACCTTTTAACTCAGGAGATAATATCTATTCGGCCTTAACAGGTCATGCCCCTAATTTTCTTGAAGTAGCTGTTACTGACAAAGAGCCAACTGCTGCAGTGGCAATATGGTTGCTCCACCACTCCATTAACTTGGTCCGTCGCTCTAGGTAGGTCGTGCGATTGTAGGCACTGCGGATTTGGTTTTTATCAACGTGGGCTAACGCTGCCTCAATGACATCACCATCAAAACCCTGTTCGTTTAAGGTAGTGCTCGCCAGCGAGCGTAAACCATGACCCGTTGTTCTTCCCTTTAATCCCATTCGCCCTAATGCTTTGTTTATGGTTTCAGGATCTGTGTGCTTTTTAGGATCTTTAGATGACGGGAAAACAAATTGGCTCTGTTCACTAATCGGCTTAACAGTTTAAAGTATCGCGAGAGTATGCTCTGTAAGCGGGATAATATGCTCACGATTCATTTTCATGCGTGATTCAGGAATAGTCCAAAGTTTGGCATCAAAATCGATTTCTTCCCAACGGGCTCCAGCCGCTTCATTTGGCCTGGTCATTGTGTGCAATTGCCATTCAATCAAACACCGGGTCGTTAACAATAAATTGGCGTTTGCAACGGTCTGTAGCAACTCAGCTAGCTCCGCTGGTTTTAATGCTTTTAGATGTTCGACTTTGCTCTTTCTAAAAACGTCTCGAATACCTGACAAAGGATTGGCGTGAATGTAACCAGAGTTAACTGAAAAGTTGATGATTTCATTCAGCAACTGAGCGGTACGCTTAACCGTTTCAAGATGCCCCTTTTGCTCTAGGGGCTTGAGCGCGGCAATGGCTATAGGAGCCGTGAGTCTGCTAATCGCAATACTCCCCAGCTTAGGGAAGGCATACAGCTCAAGCTTGCGCCAATTACCTTCAATGGTTTTAGCCTTAATACTTCCCTGTTTTGAGTCCATCCACATTTGTGCAATATGCTTGAGAGTTTGAGCGTTCTCTGTTGCCGCTTTTAATTTGTTTTCAACTTTAAGTAATTGGGGGTCGATGCCTTCGGCCAAATGTTTTCGCGCTTCTAGTGCTTTATCTCTCGCCTCAGCTAAGGATACGTCAGGGTATGAGCCTAAACCAAAATAGGTGGGTTTGCTGGTGGAGGGGCGTATGTATCGAAATTCCCATGTTTTCCCTGCTGTGCGCACATAGAGATAGAGATTGCCACCATCTGACAATCTATAGGGCTTTGCTTCCGCTTTAGCATTGAGCACCGCTTTTGCAGTCAGCTTATTTGTACTTCTTCCCATACCGTTCTCCTCCCTCAAATTAAGCCCCAAAGTAATGCTTGATTTTGGCATTATTTCGCACTCTAAAATCAAGCATTACTTATCACTGAATAAATTCAGATAAATCAGGATATTGCCAATTTAAATCTGGGCTATAAAATCGAGAAAATCAAGTAAAAAAACGACATAAAAAATGGGTATTTTTTGAAGTGAAAAGTAATGCATAAATTTGCCAAATTTCCTTGGCATTACTTTTGGCATTACTAAAGATTTCGGATGCAGTAGGATGGTATTAAACAATATAGGATGGTAAGCTATTGATTTTTATAAAATACAGATAAGAAAAAAGACGCCCTAGGACGTCTTCAAACTTGAATTTGGCGGTGAGAGAGGGAGTCGAACCCTCATTCTCGTACATTACAGCACAAATATAACCTTCAATTTCAATAGCTTACGCATTTTTTGCCGCAATAAAAGCCGCGTAATTGTCTCAGGTAATTGCTATGAGACTTATCGTACTTTTATATAGAAAATTAATGAAATGTCAACCACATAGATTGTGGCAATTCACTGCGTTGTTGGTCACGGACAATTAAGGAAGGTGCGAATAAGCGGGGAAATTCTTCTCGGCTGACTCAGTCATTTCATTTTTTCAGTTTGAGCCGATTTTTTCTCCCGTAAATGCCTTGAATCAGCCTATTTAGACCGTTTCTTCGCCATTTAAGGCGTTATTCCCAGTTTTTAGTGAGATCTCTCCCACTGACGTATCATTTGGTCCGCCCGAAACAGGTTGGCCAGCGTGAATAACATCGCCAGTTGGTTATCGTTTTTCAGCAACCCCTTGTATCTGGCTTTCACGAAGCCGAACTGTCGCTTGATGATGCGAAATGGGTGCTCCACCTTGGCCCGGATGCTGGCTTTCATGTATTCGATGTTGATGGCCGTTTTGTTCTTGCGTGGATGCTGTTTCAAGGTTCTTACCTTGCCGGGGCGCTCGGCGATCAGCCAGTCCACATCCACCTCGGCCAGCTCCTCGCGCTGTGGCGCCCCTTGGTAGCCGGCATCGGCTGAGACAAATTGCTCCTCTCCATGCAGCAGATTACCCAGCTGATTGAGGTCATGCTCGTTGGCCGCGGTGGTGACTAGACTGTGGGTCAGGCCACTCTTGGCATCGACACCAATGTGGGCCTTCATGCCAAAGTGCCACTGATTGCCTTTCTTGGTCTGATGCATCTCCGGATCGCGTTGCTGCTCTTTGTTCTTGGTCGAGCTGGGAGCCTCAATGATGGTGGCATCGACCAAGGTGCCTTGAGTCATCATGACGCCTGCTTCGGCCAGCCAGCGATTGATGGTCTTGAACAATTGGCGGGCCAGTTGATGCTGCTCCAGCAGGTGGCGGAAATTCATGATGGTGGTGCGGTCCGGCAAGGCGCTATCCAGGGATAACCGGGCAAACAGACGCATGGAGGCGATTTCGTACAGAGCATCTTCCATCGCGCCATCGCTCAGGTTGTACCAATGCTGCATGCAGTGAATGCGTAGCATGGTTTCCAGCGGATAAGGTCGCCGGCCATTACCAGCCTTGGGGTAAAACGGCTCGATGACTTCCACCATGTTTTGCCATGGCAGAATCTGCTCCATGCGGGACAAGAAAATCTCTTTTCTGGTCTGACGGCGCTTACTGCTGAATTCACTGTCGGCGAAGGTAAGTTGATGACTCATGATGAACCCTGTTCCATGGCTCCAGATGACAAACATGATCTCATATCAGGGACTTGTTCGCACCTTCCCTAGCCTGCAACATCTTCAAGGTCAGCGAAGGCTGTTATCGCTATCAACCCATGCTCGCCGATGAAAACCAGCTTATTGCGGATTGGTTGCTGCGTATCACCAACAGCCAGCGGAACTGGGGCTTTGGCCTCTGCTTCCTCTACCTGCGTAACGTCAAAGGGTTTGCTTGGAACCACAAGCGGGTCTACCGGATCTATCGGGAGCTTGAACTGAACTTGCGCATCAAGCCCAAGAAGCGACTGGTACGTGAAAAGCCGCAGGCTCTGGCCGTACCTGCCCAGCCTAACCACTGCTGGTCGATGGATTTTATGCACGATCAACTGAGCGATGGTCGGTCAGTGCGACTGTTTAATGTGATCGATGATTTTAACCGCGAGGCGCTGTGCATTGAGGTCGATTTTTCATTGCCCGCTTCACGGGTCAAGCGCGCACTGGAGCAGGTGATTGAGTGGCGTGGCAAACCGGCGATGATCCGGTGCGATAATGGACCAGAATATATCAGCGAAGTGCTCAAGGCGTGGGCGGCGAAACAGGAGATCACCTTGGGGTATATCCAACCAGGCAATCCTCAGCAGAACGCGTACATTGAGCGGTTTAACAGAACGGTACGTTACGATTGGTTGGCTCATCATCTGTTTGGCACACTGGAGGAGCTCCAAGAGTTTGCAACACAATGGCTATGGGTTTATAACCATGAGCGGCCCAATATGGCGCTGGATGGTTATACCCCAAAGCAGCATCTGACAAAGGCTGCATGACCTCTACTTTTGAATGCCCCTAAAAATGGGGGGATTACCATTGTAGATACAGAACTGGATCACATGCACCACGACCAGTGGTGCAACCTAGAAAAAATGGCTACTGAGCTATCCTGCCTGGGGGGCGAGTACCGACAGATCTATGAACAATCCTCGCTACGCGAGAATGATAGCCATAGCTATCGACTGAAGGAGAAAGTTAGCAAAACCTGATCGCAGGTGGATCAATTTTATTGGCCAAAAGTGGATCAATTTTAATGGCCATTGACAAGTTCGATGATAGAATCAATCAAAAGGTTGTGGAATGGTTGTTTGCTGGAAGATCGGTTTAAGTTATTTGTATTCCTGATTACCCATGATTAGCAGTCAGTTACCACGAACTATACTGATCTTACGTACAGTTATCGAGGTGCGAGATCATGGCCAAAAGCAAAATCCAATTCCAGAAAGGCTACAGCCTGTTTGAGTTTCTCAAGGACTATGGCACTGAGGCTCAGTGCGAAAACGCGCTGTTCACTTGGCGTTTTCCTAACGGCTTTGTCTGCCCTGAATGTGCCAACAAGACCTGTTGTCGCCTGAGAAGGCGGCCACGTGTGTGGCAATGCAATCACTGCCGTCACCAGATGTCATTGACTGGAAACACGATTTTCGCAAACACCAAGCTCCCACTGACCAAGTGGTTTCTGGCAATGCACCTGTTGTCACAAACCAAAACAGGCTTGTCAGCGATGGAGCTAAAGCGCCAGTTGGGCGTCAAATATGACACCGCCTGGATGCTCAAGCACAAGCTGCTGCAAGCCATGAAAGAGTCCGATGACAAGCAGCCCATCAGCGGCATCATTCAGCTCGATGATGTCTACTGGGGTGGCGAGCGCCGTGGTGGCAAACGGGGTCGGGGCGCGGCAGGCAAGACGCCGTTTGTGGCAGCAGTGGCCCTGAACAAGGAAGGACATCCAATCAAGATGCGGATGACGGTGGTCGATGGTTTCAAAACCAAGTCCGTTGCTGATTGGGCAAAACGGCATATTGCCAGTGGTAGCGCGGTGATATCCGATGGATTGGCCTGTTTCAAAGCGGTCAAGGAGGCCAATTGTGAGCACCTGGGTGTTGTCACCGGGGGCAACCTGGACTGGCTGGATCATCCGGCATTCAACTGGGTAAACACGATGATAGGAAATGTGAAAAACTCGCTGCGGGGCAGTTGCCATACGCTCGGAGCGAAGCATTTACCAAGGCATCTTGCGGAATACTGCTTCCGGTTTAATCATCGTTTTGACCTCAAGAGCATGTTGGTTGAATTGGGGCATGCAGTCGTGGCAAGTCCTCCGATGCCATATCGGCTCTTGAAGCTGGCTGAGGGTCATGGGTAATCAGGTTTGTATTTGTGGCTATTTCGATACTTTATTGCGCGACGTTCATGATGATACCGATTCTAGCCTATTTCATCTTTATTTTAGTAAAGAGTTCAAGATCATTAAGTGATTATTGACATAAATATTATGCACTAAATCGCAATTTGCCGTATTGCTGCCAAAAGGAGGAAGAATGTTCGATTTTTCTTCATCGAAGCCAACTGTATTGGTTATCGACGATATTCCAGAAAACCTCACGCTGATGTATCAGCTACTTAAAGATGATTATAAGGTAAAAGGGGCAAACGGCGGTGAGCGCGGGCTTACACTTGCCGAAACTGCTAATCCAGATTTGATCTTGCTCGATATCATGATGCCGGAAATAGATGGTTATCAAGTATGCCAGCAGCTTAAATCAAACCCAGCAACCAGTGATATCCCGATAATATTCCTCACAGCTAAAGCTGAAATAGTCGATGAACATAAAGGGCTAAAATTGGGTGCCGTTGACTACATAACCAAACCAATTAACCCAGAGGTCGTGAAGGCACGTGTTAAAACACATGTATCTCTCAAAGTGGCTTCCGATATCTTAAAAGACAAGAATCAAGTGCTAGAGCAAGAGGTCGAAAGACGAACCAACGAAGCTTTGCGGCAAAAAGAAGAGCTTCACGCAATTCAAGATGTTTCCATTTATGCCATGATTTCGTTAGCCGAAACCCGCGATAACGAAACGGGTAACCACATTAAACGTACCCAAGCTTACATAAAACGTTTAGCAGAGCAATTACGCCAAAACTCGCGTTATGTTTCAGAACTGACCGATGACTTTATTGCCCTGTTATATAAATCAGCGCCTCTGCACGATATCGGGAAAATAGGCATTCCAGACAACATCTTGCAGAAAGAAGGCTCCCTGACCGACGATGAATTTCGAGTGATGAAAACTCATACCACCATCGGTTATGAAGCGATTAAAAATGCTGAGAAAGTATGCGGCCAGCCTATGAAGTTCTTGACTGTCGCAAAAGAGATCGCCTACTCACATCACGAACGCTGGGATGGTGAAGGATACCCATTAGGTCTTGCTGGAGAGCAAATTCCGTTGTCCGCCCGACTCATGGCTATAGCAGACGTCTATGATGCGCTCATCAGCAAGCGAGTTTATAAACCTGCGTTTTCACATTCAGACGCAGTAAATATCATTGTGTCAGGCAAAGGCACTCAATTTGACCCTACTATCATCGATGCCTTCGCTGAAATTACAGATGAACTCGATGCCATTGCTCAAGAATACACTAACTAGATAAGACAAGTACTTATAGCCGTTTCTGGAACAAACATGAAAGACAAGAAAATCACCACGCAATCGTGGATGTGGCGTTCAATGGTCAAAACCGGAATCATTCCCCTCATTCTGGTGGAATCGGTTCTTATTGCCGCTTACCTAATAAGTAACCATTTTATCAGTACCGACAACATGGAATACATTTACACACAAGTAAATGAAGAGTTGAAGATCTCATCGGAGAGAGAAGCAGCAATCATTAGAGAGAAGCTGCTCTCAATAGAAAGCTTAACGGCCGTATACCAAAACGAAACAGAACGTGTTTTATCAGAAGAACACACCATTGACCGATCTGAAAAAGATAACCTTGCCGTGAGCGAAGATGGCGTCTTGTATTCTAAACAAGATTTAGGGGGCTCGGCTTCTTTCTACTCTGGTCTTACCGCCGAAAAAGATTGGGAGAAGGTGTATAAACTCGCTCACCTTGACCCACTGATGAAACAAATCATAAATAATAGCGATTTCGTTGCGTCGATTTACTTTAATACCTGGGATTCATACAACCGAATCTACCCGTGGTTCTACACCGTCGCTCAGTACCCTCCCAAAATGGACATTCCGGAGTACAACTTTTACTACCTGGCAAACGCTGAAAACAATCCTGACCAGAAGACAATTTGGACAGATGTTTACATTGATCCTGCGGGCCACGGTTGGATGGCATCGGCTATCGCGCCGGTCTACAACCAAGGTTTTCTCGAGGGTGTTGTCGGGCTTGATATCAAAGTCAGTGACATTATAGAAAGCATTCAAAATCTAGCCATTCCTTGGGGCGGCTACGCTGTTTTAGCGAGTAGTAACGGCACAATTATGGCTTTGCCACCACAAGGAGAACACGATTTTGGCTTGAAAGAACTCACTGAGCACAGCTACCAGCAAGCAATCACCAAAGAGATTTTTAAGCCTGAGGCATTTAACCTGTATAAACGTGATGACACCGCTGACTTGAGCATGCGTTTACTCAAGAACACCAATGGGGTTATGCAGCTCAAACTGAATGGTGAAAATAAACTGCTATCATGGTCGACCATACCAGAAACTCAGTGGCGCTTACTGATGATTGTTGGTGAGAAGGAAATGTATGCGGCTTCTTATGCGCTAGAACAAAAATACCAAAAAATTGGTTACATTCTGATCTTCTGTTTAGTGGTATTCTACACCGTGTTCTTTATCCTCATCTGGCGTTCGTCCAAGAAGACGAGTGAATTTATTGCTAAGCCATTAACTCAGATCCAGAGCATGGTCAATCGAGTCGGGCTGGGTGATTTTAACTTAGCTCATGAAGGCTTCCGTTTAAAAGAGCTCAACGAAACAGCAAACGCGATCATCAACATGGGTGGCAAGTTGGATAAGCTTACCTCCGAACTGACTGAGGCAAAATTATCGGCTGAACATGCTAACCTAACCAAGAGCAAGTTTATTTCAATTGTCAGCCATGAAATACGTACGCCGATGAATTCGATTCTCGGGTTATCTTACATACTGTTAAATTCAGACCTCACGTCTGAGCAGAAAAATAACCTGTTGAAAATCGATAGATCAGGCAAGCATTTGCTGACACTGATTAACAACATTCTGGACCTTTCTAAACTTGAAGCAAATAAGGTTGATATTGAGAAGGCACCATTCGATATTCGAGCGACAATTCAGGATGTGTACGACATTTTTGAGAACAGTTCCAGAAAAAACGATGTTCATCTTATGACTGAAGTTGATCAGTCCATTCCTCAGGTCGTTGGCGATCAACTTCGTATTAAGCAAATCCTCCTGAACTATGTGAGTAACGCCATCAAGTTTTCTAGAGGAGGAGATGTAACCATCGCAGTCAGTGTCGTGCAAAGAAGCGAAAAACATATTCACCTGCTATTTAGTGTCATGGATACGGGGATTGGTTTGTCTGAACACGACCAGACCGTCGTATTTGACAGCTATCAGCAGGCAGACGTCTCAACGACCCGAAAATACGGAGGTACTGGCCTTGGCCTTGCGATTTCTAAGCGCATTACAGAGTTAATGGGCGGTCATGTTGGTGTCGACAGTGAGCTAGATAAAGGGAGCAATTTCTGGTTTACCATCCAACTCGATATTGACCACTCCGGAGTATCAGTAATTCCTAAGTACAAAGAGCTTCCAGAATCTGCGTTCGTTGATACCACTCATCTTCAACACGAGTGTGATATCAAATCAGTCGAGGAGTTTGAGTCTAAAGTGAGCCACCTGACAGCATTGCTAGAAGAGTGCGACTTAGAGTCTGAATTTTATTATTCCAAGTATAAGTCCTGTTTTGAAAAGCTTAATCCGGAACTGAGCTACGCTCTGTCTGAAGCAGTATCAAGTTATCATTTTGATGATGCTCTGGAGCTAATGGTTCAAATCAAAGTCGAGTTAAGTCACAGGGCTGACGCATCAGTGTTTATACTTTGAACAACCCCATACATTCGAACAAATATTGTTCATTCAGACAGCAGAGCCTGCGCTTGTTGGCCATGCTTAGATTACGTGATTTGTTTTGCTTCAGCATGTTCAGTATCCACTGCCTGATGACCGCTAAGTTTTCCCCAGCGAAGTCCGCTCTGGCCTGAAGTTGATCCTCTCCGAACGCAATATCTAAAGTCCAGTGCAGCAGATTTTCTACCGACCAGTGCGCTCGGGTTGCCTTCAGCGCTGAGGTGGCATCCAACGCTCGGCTACTTATATAAAATCTCACGAAATCATAGCCTTTGCCATTTTCAATTCGCTCAGCCTGCACGGCTATGATCGTCTTCGCTTTCCACTGCTGGCAAACTGGCATGCTTTCATCAACCATCAGAACCCAACAACGTCGATGCTCTTTTCGCCCATGTTCTGAGTCAAATTGTTCAGTAAAGCCGTGCCCCGAAACATCGGTTTCATTCTTATCCCAATACGCTTGGAACTGTTCTTTTACTTCAGTATTGAGGCTAGGTTGGTTGTCTTTCACTGCAAGCAGGTAATCACCCGACTTTTTGAGGATGGTGTCGGCGATTTTTACCTGTGTACCCATCGCATCAATACTGACTAAACACCCTTTTAATTCAAGAAGTTGGAGTAGCTCAGGTATTGCCGTGATCTCGTTAGATTTGTCAGCGACTTTTTGCTGGCCAACACACATCCCCAGCTCAGTTGACCAGACATTGACCATATGAACAGCGTTGGCACCTCGCCCTTTAGCGGTAGCACGAAGAGCTTTACCATCAACCGCTAGTTGGCCAACCAGCTTATCATCGCCCATGATGTCGCCGATCCACGCTTGAAAAATGGATTTCAGACTGGCGGGAGGCAGAGTGGCAAAAATGCGGTTGAATGTGTCGTGTGATGGAATGCCGCCAGGCAAGCTCAACCAGCGCCGGAACCATGGCTCTCGCTCTTGAGCAAACAAGGTAATCTCGCTCCAAGTATCAAAACCGCACATCATGGCGCAGATGGCCATGAAAACAACCTCTGACAAGATATGCGAGCACTTGGCCTGATTGCGTGGGTCTGGAATTGATTCAAGGTAGTCGAGCAAAGACTTCTAGGCCATAAAAATAAACAGTTAGTTAAGATCTCGACTATTTACAGCTTGGCAACGCAAGGTACAATTAAAATCGTACTTGGCGCCGCTCAACTGATCGATACTTGATCAACTAGCGCAAAGAATGATCATGCGTCGGCCCTGATTTTTCTCTCCATGTTTAACTAAATCAACATTCTGCAATCAAGTTGATTTAGTTAATATTTAGGAGTTGAAATGGATGTTTTTTTAATGCCATTTTTTATCGATCCAACAGTGGCATGTCAAATTGAAAAACATATTAGATATGAAATTCGAATCTCATTACTAGCTAAATCAATTCTAAAAAAAATGCACCAAACCTTTAGTAAGCAGACATTAGCCGAGTTGGATAAAGTATTCTCTGTTCGTGGATTTTGTCCATCCCTGAAAATCGACGAAATTAGTAATGCTTCAATTTATGAATTATTCAATAGAGAACAGCATACTGATTTAGATAGTGAACTGGTAGATAACGCTTGGGCTTATGCATATCGTTTGGGGATGTGCCGAGTAGATACTTCTGTAGCACATTAGAGGTTCATCAATCCAAAGCGTTGTTCTTTCTTTGAGTTAAGCTCCTGAATGCCAATTTAAGCAACGTTCTGTACGACCATAATAAAGTTTGATAAAAATTATGGGTGTCATGAACGGTAATACCGCTATTGTTTGATAATTTATCTGAGGACGAATTTCAGTTTCTCATAATTAAGTTTGATCATTTTCAAACTCACTTTTGGACAAAACCTTGCCAGTGCCTTTTCTAAATTAGAAAACCATCAATAACTACAGGTATGGCAAATTTACTTGTGAAGTGCTAGTGCGGTGAGTAGCATCGCGCTAGCAAAAGTATTGGGTTAGGTTAGGTGCGCACTAAGTGCCGTTACGTTAAATCACCAATAATCTCATTCATTAAATTGTCAATTTGTTCCACTACTTGTTCGCTGGCGTCTTCCATGGCGTTAATTGCAGTCACCATGCCTGCCATGTTGTCAGATTTGGCTTGACTCATTGCTTCACGTCCACCGTCATGCACGCCTTTGTGTGGTTCTTCAAGCAATGCATAGCTTCTTAAGTGGCTGTAAGCCTTGCCATCGCCGCGGTAGTACCACTGCCCCAAGCGACACTCAGAGTGGCTATTAACGGTTTCACCGAACAAGCCTTTTTGTAGGAGACGATAGATATTGTTCTTCCAAATGGCGTGGTCGAGTTTGACCGTATCCAAGAAAGCGCGTGTGGAAGCAACATGGATTACCTGTTGCATGTGTTCCGATTTCACGACCACTTCGTTGACAATAGAACCAATCTGCGCAGAAGAGGCAGACACTTCCTCAGCACAAGTTTGGTTTTTATCAATCGAGGTTTTAATCGCGTTCACTTGCGTTAGTACTTGGTTTACCAAAGAATCAATCTGCTCACTGGCTTCGCTGGCTTTGCCTGCAAGGTTTCTTACCTCATCTGCCACCACGGCAAATCCGCGGCCTGCTTCACCAGCTCGTGCTGCTTCAATCGCTGCATTTAATGCCAACAAATTCGTTTGATCAGAAATCTCTTGAATAGTCGATACAAGAAGGGAAATAGAAATGGCAGTTTTATCTAATATTTTAACAGATTCAATGCTTTGTGAGGCTTCCGTACTGATCTTCACGGCTCGGTTATCAAGACGAGCAAGAGCTTGATGAGTCTGCTTAAACATTTCATCTAGTTGTTGCAGCTCTTGGTTTTCATGCGCCATAGATTGCGCATTCTCCACCATCTCTGTTCGAATGGTTTGGAGCATATCTCCACCTTTCAAACTGTTCGACAACAACTCATCACTATAGTGGTGTTCCTGTTGAGCGGAGCGAACAAGCTGCTGAACCTCTTGGAGCTGATTTTCCAGAGCGGCAACGTCAGTTTGGTACTTCTGTTTGAGGTCTGCTAATTCTTGCTTTAGCAGCTCATTTTCTGATTTGATTCGTTTTAATCCAAACATTTAATACGACCTCGTTAATTTATGCAGCACTACAGCTTTGTTGTATGAACATATCGATTTCTAATCCGAAACCTAATCATTCTCCACTAAATGATGTACAACACCTAACAATCTGTAGCTACAGATTGTTAGGTGTCGATTATTCCTATTATGTAAAATCTGTGGGTTTCCTATCAGAAACAGCCCTTAAAGCACGTCAAACGCTTTTAGCTAAGATTTTAGACGCTTAATCAAGCGATACAATTCCATACTGTCTTAAAAGTTTATAACGATTTCAGAGCGATTTATAATGCAAAAATCAGCGTGTTCATTTGGGGCAAGAATAGCACAATGCCCCCCATTTTTCGTACTTTGTGAGTTTTGGGTGTCAGATTAGTTATATTTGGTCAAAATTCACTCAATCGATAGCGTGGTTTTTTTGGCGAAACCAATAATGGGGCAAAAATGTGCTAACTCTTAATCCGCACATTCACCAAAAGAGCCAAAAAATATCAAACTATTATATAAATGATCAAACATTATTAAGAATTATCAAACTATTATATAAACGCACAGCTGAAAGAAGAAACACCGGACGAATCGATTCGTGCTGAGGTGTTCAGCTACATCCCCAGGCAAAAGCTGGCTGAAATCATCACGCTTGTCCGTGAAATTGCCCGGCCCTCAGACGATAATTTTCATGAAGAAATGGTGGAGCAGTACGGGCGCGTTCGTCGTTTCCTGCCCCATCTGCTGAATACCGTTAAATTTTCATCCGCACCTGCCGGGGTTACCACTCTGAATGCCTGTGACTACCTCAGCCGGGAGTTCAGCTCACGGCGGCAGTTTTTTGACGACGCACCAACGGAAATTATCAGTCGGTCATGGAAACGGCTGGTGATTAACAAGGAAAAACATATCACCCGCAGGGGATACACGCTCTGCTTTCTCAGTAAACTGCAGGATAGTCTGAGGCGGAGGGATGTCTACGTTACCGGCAGTAACCAGTGGGGAGATCCCCGAGCAAGATTACTACAGGGTGCTGACTGGCAGGCAAACCGGATTAAGGTTTATCGTTCTCTGGGACACCCGACAGACCCGCAGGAAGCAATAAAATCTCTGGGTCATCAGCTTGATAGTCGTTACAGACAGGTTGCTGCACGTCTTGGCGAAAATGAGGCTGTCGAACTCGATGTTTCTGGCCCGAAGCCCCGGTTGACAATTTCTCCCCTCGCCAGTCTTGATGAGCCGGACAGTCTGAAACGACTGAGCAAAATGATCAGTGATCTGCTCCCTCCGGTGGATTTAACGGAGTTGCTGCTCGAAATTAACGCCCATACCGGATTTGCTGATGAGTTTTTCCATGCTAGTGAAGCCAGTGCCAGAGTTGATGATCTGCCCGTCAGCATCAGCGCCGTGCTGATGGCTGAAGCCTGCAATATCGGTCTGGAACCACTGATCAGATCAAATGTTCCTGCACTGACCCGACACCGGCTGAACTGGACAAAAGCGAACTATCTGCGGGCTGAAACTATCACCAGCGCTAATGCCAGACTGGTTGATTTTCAGGCAACGCTGCCACTGGCACAGATATGGGGTGGCGGAGAAGTGGCATCTGCAGATGGAATGCGCTTTGTTACGCCAGTCAGAACAATCAATGCCGGACCGAACCGCAAATACTTTGGTAATAACAGAGGGATCACCTGGTACAACTTTGTGTCCGATCAGTATTCCGGCTTTCATGGCATCGTTATACCGGGGACGCTGAGGGACTCTATCTTTGTGCTGGAAGGCCTTCTGGAACAGGAGACCGGGCTGAATCCAACCGAAATTATGACCGATACAGCAGGTACCAGCGAACTTGTCTTTGGCCTTTTCTGGCTGCTGGGATACCAGTTTTCTCCACGCCTGGCTGATGCCGGTGCTTCGGTTTTCTGGCGAATGGACCATGATGCCAACTATGGCGTGCTGAATGATATTGCCAGAGGGCAATCAGATCCCCGAAAAATAGTCCTTCAGTGGGACGAAATGATCCGGACCGCTGGCTCCCTGAAACTGGGCAAAGTACAGGCTTCAGTGCTGGTCCGTTCATTGCTGAAAAGTGAACGTCCTTCCGGACTGACTCAGGCAATCATTGAAGTGGGGCGCATCAACAAAACGCTGTATCTGCTTAATTATATTGATGATGAAGATTACCGCCGGCGCATTCTGACCCAGCTTAATCGGGGAGAAAGCCGCCATGCCGTTGCCAGAGCCATCTGTCACGGTCAAAAAGGTGAGATAAGAAAACGATATACCGACGGTCAGGAAGATCAACTGGGCGCACTGGGGCTGGTCACTAACGCCGTCGTGTTATGGAACACTATGTATATGCAGGCAGCCCTGGATCATCTCCGGGCGCAAGGTGAAACACTGAATGATGAAGATATCGCACGCCTCTCCCCGCTTTGCCACGGACATATCAATATGCTCGGCCATTATTCCTTCACGCTGGCTGAACTGGTGACCAAAGGACATCTGAGACCATTAAAAGAGGCGTCAGAGGTAGAAAACGTTGCTTAACGTGAGTTTTCGTTCCACTGAGCGTCAGACCCCGTAAACTGCCCACACGCAGCTAAGGCAAATCATCATCAACGTGGCGGTGCTATGGCAGGTACACAATGCCCGTTTAGCCACAGTCAAACCGGTGGTGATGCTAGTCCCAACTATGGCCCAAACAGCAGCCCATCGGCCTTAGTGGAACCGGTTAACTTTACTGAGCCACCACTTCGATTAGAAGGTGAGGCTGCGCGTTATAGTCGTTATAACCAAGACGATTATACTCAGGCGGGTAATTTGTATCGCATCTTTAGTGAAGATGAGAAAGCACGTTTAGTAGCGACTATTTCAGGTTCACTGTGTCAGGCGAGTTTAGATGTGCAGCAACGCATGGTAGGGCATTTCACCCAAGCCGATGCTGATTACGGCCAACGTATAAAGCAAGCGTTAGGTTTATAGAGTATTAGTCATACTTATATAATGGCTTAAATGAAAAAACCGAGGTGATAATCACTCTCGGTTTTTTACCTTTAAATAGCGTTCATTCAATGATTAATAGGCAAGTAACGTCTAAATCAATGTCAAATTAGGTAATGCCAACGCCATCATTAAGCTGCAGCGAGCACAGTATTAGGGCTATTGAGTTGCTTTAATAATCCAAAAGCTTGTTTCATTTTATCTTCTGTTACGATAAATCCGAGTAATATTTCATCTGCATCTAATGCTTTAATACAGGTGCCTTGGGCATCAATATCGACTCGCCAGCGGTGAACGTTACTAACCGTAATACCGCCTAATTGCATCGGTAATAAGGGGGTTTTAACTTTAACGAGCATCGCAGGGAAATTCACCGCAGTGGCTTGATTTAACAAGGTGCTTGCCAGTGCGTTGGCACTCAGTAATGCTGGTTGCAAATAGGCCATGCTTTGACCATTGATGTGAGCACAGTCTCCTAGTGCATAAATATCGCTATCACTTGTTTGTAAGTACTCATTAACTATGATGCCTTTATTGACCTCAAGACCCGCATTTTGCGCAAGTTGGCTGTTAGGTATTAGGCCAGCTGCGCAGATCACCGCATCACAAGTAAAGTGCAGGTCGTTATCGAGACTTACAGCAATACTGCTATCTTGGTGTTGCAGTTGACTTACCCGAGTTTGTAATTGCACGGTTACCCCTTGCTTGGCTAACACCGCAGCAAGTTTTTGGCTTAGCATTTCAGGCAATAAGTTTGCCATTAGGCTTGCCTGCGGGTCGACTAAAAAGACCTGTTTACCCGCAGTCGCTAGATCCATTGCTAACTCAACTCCGACTAACCCCGCGCCGATAACGAGTACTTTTGCTGCACTACGTATATTGGCTTGGCAGGCTTGATACTCGCTTAAGCTGTTAAATGTATGAATAGCATTAATGGCATCGCCACTCATTTTAGGAATAAAAGGCCGTGCGCCTGTAGCGAGCACTAACTTCTCATAGGCGACTTCGCGGCCCTGAGTGCAAAAGACCACTTTGCGATCTTTGTCTATGTGAGTGACCTCACTGTGATTGAGCAAATCAATTTGTTGTTCTTTAGCAAACTCTGCGGCTGTTAATTTAATCAGATCTGCCGCCATTTGCTGGCGACTAAATACATGGCTTAAATCTGGTTTATGGTATTCATCACCTGAGTCAGCGGTAATTAAGGTAATAGCCTGCTCAGTGTTTAATCGGCGTAGCGTTTTCACTAATTGATACGCCGCAAAACCACTACCAATAATGACGATAGGTCTAGGCATGGTTCACCTCACTTTTCTTTACCGCAAAGACGCTTTTACCAAGGCCACATTCAGGGCAGAGGAAGTCATCAGCCACTTGTGCCCAAGGTGTACCAGCCGCGACATCTTGATTGGGCTCACCGTCTTTAGGATCGTAAACCCATTGGCAAACAGTACAAATCATAGATTGTGCATCATCCACTACAAGGCTTGCATTTTTTGCTGGCGCTGGCGTAATGGCAGGTGCTGCGTTTTGATTAACGGCTTGACTAGGTTTAGACATAACCTGATTGATAATCGAACGACTATTTGCGCTGTCGAGTGGGCGCAATGCCCATTCTTTGGCAATACGTTGTCCGTGTTGACGGCATTCTTGCATCGCGTCACGATCAGGGCGCCATTTAACTTTTAAGCCGACAGAGGTTTCAAATCCAGCATCCATTAAACGGGTATGAATTCTATCGACAGCGCCACCATTCCAGCCATAACTACCGAAAGCTGCGGCTTTTTTATTACGAAAGCGTAAGCCAGTGATTTCTTCTAACATAGCGGCAATTTTAGGCATCATCACGTTATTCATAGTGGATGAGCCCACCAAAATACCTTTAGATCTAAATGCTTGTGCTAGGATTTCATTTTTGTCATGGCGGGCAACGTTATATACTTTTACTGCAACATTTGGGTCAACATCATGAATACCTTGGGCAATGCCATCTGCCATCATGCGGGTGTTGTTTGACATAGAATCGTAGAAAATAGTGATGCGGTCTTCTTGATAAGCATCAGCCCAAGCCAAATACTGATGAATAATTTGCGCAGGATTGTCGCGCCACACAATACCGTGGGCTGTCGCAATCATATCTACTGGTAAATTAAAGCTTAATACTTCGTGAATTTTAGCGGTTACTAGGCTGCTAAATGGCGTTAAAATATTGGCATAGTAACGTAGACATTGTTCCATCAATTCATTTTGGTCGACTTCATCGTTGAAAAGACGCTCATCACAATAATGTTGACCAAAGGCATCATTACTAAACAAAACCGCATCCTCAGTCAGATACGTCATCATGCTATCAGGCCAATGCAGCATTGGCGCTTCAATAAAAATCAGTTGCTTACCATTACCAACATCGAGACTGTCGCCAGTTTTAACAGTAATGAAATTCCATTCTGGATGGTGATGGTGACCTACGATAGAGTCGACAGCATTTTCAGTGCAATAAATCGGTGTATTAGGGATTTTGGCCATGAGAGCCGTTAGCGCGCCGGAGTGATCTTCTTCGGCATGATTCATCACAATATAATCGATATCGTTTAAATCAATTTCAGCTTCAAGGTTTTGTAAGAATTGCTGACTAAAGCGATGATCAACCGTATCAATTAGCACGGTTTTTTCTTCGCGGATCAGATAACTGTTATAGCTCGTGCCTTTGGTGATTTTATATTCAGTACCATGAAAATCTTGAACTTCCCAATCGCGTTGACCAACCCAGTGGATATTGTTTTTTACATGAATTGTCATAAATACACCTATTAGATAAGAAAGATACGTTAGAGGATCAGTATGTTATAGCCGCGGCTTAACTCTCTGCTTCCCTTAAGATTGCACTTCTTATGCCAAATCCGTAACTAATTGAAATATATCCATTATATATTTAAATGCAAATGTCAGTGTCATTATGACCATTGATCGCGGTATCATAATGACAGTATTTATTGTCATTATGATACCGCGAGTCTTTAATATGTATGTTCAAGCCGATCTCACCCAATTAGCATTAGATTTAACGATTGGTCTTTCAGCCGAGGATAGATTCGAGCGCTTGCTCGCTGTTGTAAGGCGCCGGGTTAATTGTGACGCAGCAGCCTTACTGGTTTTTAAGGATCAGCAATTTATTCCGTTGGCGATTGATGGCCTATTTACTGAGGTGTTAGGGCGGCGGTTTAAGATTAGTGAACACCCAAGATTAGAGGCCATTGCTCGTGCGGGTGATGTTGTACGTTTCCCTTCTGATAGCCAACTACCTGACCCATATGATGGATTAATCCCTAATCATAGCGATAACTTACAGGTGCATGCGTGTATTGGCTTACCGTTAATCGCCCATGATCGCTTGATTGGTGCATTAACTATCGACGGTTTTAATCCACAGCAGTTTGATAGTTTTAGTGATAGCGAACTGCGAGTGATCAGTGCACTTGCCGCGGCCAGCTTAAATACGGCTTTGTTAATGCAAAAGCTAGAATCCCAAGTCGTGGAGGTATCAAGCGGCACTGAAGTGTTAAATCGTCTTGCTAGTCAGCAGGAGATTATTGGGCAATCGACTGAGATCCAATCGTTAAAACAACAGATTAGCGCGGTAGCCAATACTGATTTATCGGTTTTAATCACAGGTGAAACTGGAGTAGGTAAAGAGCTAGTCGCAGCGGCGATACATAATCAATCGACGCGAGCCGATAAGCCCCTTATTTACTTAAACTGTGCAGCACTGCCTGAGTCCGTTGCCGAAAGTGAACTCTTCGGTCATGTCAAAGGCGCGTTTACTGGCGCCATTAGCCACAGACAAGGCAAGTTTGAATTAGCCAATAATGGCACTTTATTTTTAGATGAAATTGGCGAATTACCCCTAAGCTTACAAGCTAAACTATTGAGAGTTTTACAATTTGGTGAATTACAACGGGTGGGGAGTGATAAGAGTCTAAAAGTAAATACTCGGATTATTGCGGCGACTAACCGTATTTTACATCAAGAGGCAACAGAGGGCCGCTTTCGTTTCGATCTCTATCATCGTTTAAGTGTGTTCCCGATTAATGTTCCCCCATTGAGGGAGCGTGGCCGAGATATCGTGTTATTAACCGGTTTTTTTCTGGAGCGCTGTAGGGCAAAGCTAGGGCTTACGCATATTAGCATCACGCCATCAGCGCAGCAGTTATTAGAACAATATGCGTGGCCGGGTAATGTGCGCGAATTAGAACATGCAATACACAGGGCGGCGGTGTTAGCAAAAGCCGAACTAAAAACGGCGTATATCAGCTTAAGTGATAAACATTTCCAGTTTGATCCTGTGGTCATTCAACCCCAAGCCAATGTGAGCAATGAGCCAACGGCGCGAGTCGAGCCTGTGGTAAAAACCATTGAAGCCCCGTCTGTAATAGCGGCCGAACTTCGCGAATCGTCATTATTAGATACCACAATACTAGGGCTTAGGGCCTCAACAGAGGCCTATCAGCGTCAACTTATCCGCCAAGTTTTAGCAGCGAATCAACAAAATTGGGCGGTGTGCGCCAGAATATTGCAAGTCGATACGGGTAATTTGCATCGACTCGCGAAACGGTTAGGTCTGAAAGCATAAAATTAAATGCAGAGGTTTTATCTCCATTTAATCGCATTATGCTGTTCTTAGACAAACAAGGTTGCCACTCCCAATAAGGCAAATAGTACCGCGCAGCCACGGTGTATCCATTGCATGGGTAATTTATCGGCGCTGAAATGCCCCGCAATCACTACCGGTACATTAGCAAGCAACATGCCTAAGGTCGTGCCTGCAACCACCATAGTTAATGAATCGTATTTTGCGGCTAACACTACCGTTGCTATTTGCGTTTTATCGCCCATTTCGGCGATAAAAAATAGGATAAAGGTGGCTAAAAAGGGGCCCATTTTATAGAAACGGCTCTCTTCTGCATCGACTTTATCTGGGATTAACACCCAAAGGGCAATTGCGAAGAACGACGCGGCAACTAAATAACGAGTAAGATCTGGGCTGACCCAGTTAATCGCCCACTGGCCAATCCAAGCGGCGGCAAAATGGTTGAATAACGTCGATAGAAAAATACCAAGAATAATGGCAGTTTTGTTTTTAAATCTTGCGGCGAGAATCAGTGCAAGTAATTGAGTTTTATCACCAATTTCGGCGATGGCAACCGTAAAGGTTGAGGCAAGTAGGGCTTCCAAGTGTGATCCTTTAGGGGTGGTTAAGACATAAGCACAATAAACTGTCCACCCCTAGGTGCAGTCATTGTGCTCAGGTCTTGCTGGGCAAATCGATGATTTGCTATGAACACCATGGCGTGTGGCCAAGTATGTTGATGTTCACCCTAGATGACGATGGCTCGAAATCCAGTTAGCTACTCCCCCGAAGCGACTTACCAATCCAATTAAAATTTCACTCTCACCGCATAACTATTATTAACGTCACATGAGTTATATTTGGGTAAATTGCGACTGATTGAAATCGCAAATTTGTTAGACGAAACCAATAATGGGGCAAAACTGAGCTAGGGACTTTGTTTATTGAAAATAAAAAACCTCTTCCCATAATAATGGAAAGAGGTTTTGCTGCCTTTTCGGCGGGTATCTCAAAGTCAACTTGTAAATGACGATTTTCGCGATTTTCAGCTGCCTATACGGCAGGTCACTCCAAATCCAATTTCTGTATTTATTCTCTACAATTTTCAGCTGCCTATACGGCAGGTCACTATACACTTATAAAATAAACCTATATAAAATCAATTACTAGAGCCAAAATCAAGGAAATAACCATATAATTTCTCAAACAGATAATTGGCTTTAAAATTAAAACGTTACAGCAACCACCAAACCAAAAGGTCAGATCTTATCTACAAGACGAGATAGCTCCGGTACTGTTCCATTTAGTTGTAAATTGCTAGCAAACCCATAGCTACTAAACAATGGTTCAGTTTGCTTCTTTGCTACCATTTTCTGTATATGAAGAAGGTAATCTTGCTTATTACTACCGCTGCTCATTGCTATACGATGGAAAATGTTAAACTCTCTTGGCTGAGTATTTTTTATAGGATTAAACGTCTCACCTCGAGCTAATGCTCGTTTTTCCAAACGTTTTAAGCGTCTGCGGGCCTCACCAACAAAAATCTTTGCAATTGCCTGATTACGTTTGAACATCACTTCAGCACAATCATCAGGCACCATTTCAACATTACCAAGGCTAAAAAAACCACATTCTTTCATATCTTGAAAATAGGATTGCTGCTTTAGCTCACTCAAAACAGTTTTATCAGAATGAACAAAAGCAATGACATTACCGATAGAGGCGTCCGACCAAGCAGGAAACGTCACCCCAAGACCTTTAATTTCATGTTTGCAGATGTACCCATGCATTACTGAGATACAGCGCCCCATTAGCAGGGCCAAGTTTGCTTCTTTTGGTAAGAAACGCACCATAAAATAGTAGCGCTGCATATTATGCCTTCTTCGTTTCGGCTTTCTTCTGGAACATACCACCCTTTATCAGGACAGCAAAAAGATAGTAAATATTAGGATGAATTGAATGCCCTGACTCTGCTGCCTGTTGATTGAGTTCAGCTAAATACAGCTCAGTATTTACAAATAAAGTATAAAAACTCAGTGCAGATTCAGGTGAACGTCGTGCAATACCCAGCTCTTTGTCCGCACCGTACTCATGTACTCGTAACCGTTTAACATCGTCCTGATCCCACCAACTATCAATTGATTGAATAGCCGCACCTATCTTGACCGAATTAAAACTCACCGCATAACGACCATCAGTACATTTAACCTTAGTAAACTGTTTTGAAGTTTCACCTTCTGCAGACTTTTCACCAAAGGTTTGGCTTGGGTAGATCTCTTGGCAAAAGACAGTCTCAATTTTTGCCGTAATATCAGCGTTCCAAAATACATTCGGATCAGTCAAAGCTAAGTGCATCTCTTTACTTAATTCATCAAGAACAGTCCGAGCTTCATCAGACCAAATATTCCAAGCTAACTGCCTCGTATTACTTATTTGATAACACTTTCCCGTACTGGTTTTAATATCTATTTGAGTGTTACCAGAGTTTTGATTACGCCAGAGCCAAGTTCCTAACAGCAGATTTTTACAAAAACGGGTCGCCAGCTCTTGGTAACCGTCGCACTCCTTAAATGCTGCCGACAACTTTTCAAGCAAAGTAAAAACTTCAGGATCGCTGCAGCCAGAGGGTTTGAGCGAGTTAGCTTGTACTCTTAGCGAGAAACGGCAATAGATGTGCCCTACATTTGGCGGAACATAACATTCTTCAATAGTTAGAGGATTACAGTGTGTAAGGTCCTGGGGTGCTAAGTTTTTCGATTTAAATTGGGGAGTAAATGCTTCAGTGAATCCAGCTTTTTGACCACGTATACGAGTGATTTCAGCTTCTAGAGGAACAAAATCAGAATCGGCCGTTTTATAAAAAAATACCGCCTTACTTGGGTAGAGGGATCGGTCATACTTTAAAACATTGCATAGCTCCATAAACCTTCCTTAAATCCGTTTCATCAGCATTGAATGCTCTTTTGCCTCTAACATCCAAAACGCTCTCTTAAAATAGTTTATCTGCCCCTGTAACCTTATCTCAATTGCCGATGCACACTCAACTACGCCAAGTGCTGGCTCAGCATAGCAATGCAAAGACTCTAAACTACCGACTCGGTTAACGGGTTCAGTCAATGGTAAATAGCCAAACATAGTGGGGCACAGCGAAGAATTTTTATCCAGCAGAAACAGAAGATCACTAATATTACCCATTGAATATCTAGTCGGCATAATCCATTTTCCTGACATAGGCAGTCTTTTCAATATTGAAAAAAGTTCAGCTTCGGATTGATAAAGCTGGCACCACGCATCAACAGCATCTAGCTCGGGAGGATGCATTACTCCACCGGCAAAGTTCGCCGGAAAACTTGCTTTCAACATTTCAGTTTGATTATCTAAGATAGCTAAATCGTCTTCATAACCATCAATATGAATGACAAGATCAAACACTAAATCACAATGTCTATTATCAATTATTCCAGCTCGTCTAAATTGATTATCTTTCGATCCTTGCATACTGTACTCAGGCAGTTTTTTGCCCGAGACAGATGAGTACTGACGAATAAACCACGAAAATGAGGTTAATCTAAGCTGAGTACCCAAGCCTTCATTTAATCGCCGCTGGTAGTTATGCATCATTCCCCAAACAGCTGTGAGAGAAGGAATACCAACACAATAGGGATTAGATAAAGCTTGGGCATCAAACACCCGAATACCTTTCAAATGTAAATATCGCTGGAAATGCTCATCCTCAGCATCTTTTTGTAGCAAAGGTTCTTTATAAGCCAAATGAGTTAACAACCATTTCAAGCTATTTCGAAGATAGGGCATCAATCTCTGGTGAAAGGCATACTGACTTATCGTTGCAGAATGCGACATCACCGAATTTAATCTACCGAACAGAGGCATCAGCAATTCAGGTAATAGCTCATTCTCAAAGGTTAAAAACTGATACTCTAATGAGCCATTAATAGGCTCAAGCTCACTAAAATTTCTCGGTCCTTCTTGGACCTCAAATCGCCATTCCAACATTGGCGCAAGCCACTCAGATAATATCTCTCTTATCTGTTTAAGACAGGAGACTTTTTGCTGCCTGCGTTGCTTTAACGCCAATGCTGAGGAGCTCGATAACAGCTCATCCAATGCCTTGATAAACCTGCGCTGTGACAATACATTTAGATTCAATACATCCTGACCAGATAAAACCCTAGCCAGTAAATTGTCGCTTAATCCGTAAGTTTTTTTATTAATACGAGGCGGATAATTCAGAGCTTTAACATTACCGCCAAGAGATGCGGCTAGCTCACTGACTGCCGCGGGACGAATAAACTCAAGACTGGTATATCGGCCCTGTTTTTTGATTGCTGCTTGTTGGAGTTCAGACTGAAGTGCATGGCTTACAACGGGGGTAATCGCTATATATCCATCACGGAATGGCATTCGAACCTGTACGGAGTATTTATCGACTCTATCTGGGCTTAACTCCTCAGGTAAAAAACGCTTCACCCTGCCGCAAACATTCATAAAATCTTTAACAGGCATGCCAAGTTCTTGAAAAGCCTCTTTCCAGTGTTTTGGTGCTTCACACATTAACGTTGCAAGGCAAGTTACTTTACCTTGCCAAATAAACTGGCAGCCAAACAGCTTGGCAAAATTGACTTTAGCACTGTCATGAGACCACCCTAAAGTACGCTGGCAATTAGCGCTACTCAGTATATTGGGATGTAATTGAGGACTGGGGGCAACGAGCCTTTGTTTACTGACCCGAATATCTGGGTACTTGAGATTATGGGTATGCAGCCATTGTACTTCGTCAATGCAAACATCAATATGGGTTTGGTTGTTAACCGTTGTTCTAGCTAACCTTTTATCGAGTAAGTCATCCACCAACTTTTTCGGATAGGTAAGATTAAGCAAAATAATTAGGGCAGAGCTTTCCTCGCCAGTCACATCTAACGGTTCTGTATAAGCAGCAAATGCACGCCTCAACGCTGCCGAACGTGCTTGAACATCTTCAATATCTAGCAGTTCTCGCAAATGTAAATTCTTTACCATGCCGATAAGTACATCCCCTGTCTATCACTACCAAAGCTACTTTTATATTCGATCACTTGCCTTAAATAAAATACAGCTGTGTGAGGGTCAATCCGCTGCTTCATTTTTTGTCTAAACGCCGACGTTAATATCCCATCTTGATGAAGCCGATAAACCTGCTCTTGGGTTGTTGATAGTAAAACCGCCGTTTCTGCAACTGTCACTAGCGTATCAGCCACGTTAGGTTTTTTCGATTTTGGATGTAACTCAACTAATCTTTGCAAATAACGCATTAAAGCAACATAGATAAAATGTGGCTCTTTATCCTCTGGATAAAGACATCGTGAATGCAAAATCAACTCACCAAAAATAAACCGAAAAGCAGTACGATTAAATAGCTCTATCAGCCTTAGTTCAGCACCTTGAGTCACTTTATCCAGTTCTTGAAAAAAGTTGTCAGGCCAGTTATCAAAATACTCAATTGCATCGCTAAAAGAATTGTCATTACTTCCACCATGACGCTTTTGGTACCAAAGTAGAGCCGCAAGTCGGTGAGTCGCAGATGTTTCATTAATAAGTGGATTTGTAGAGGTAACATCACCATTGATAAGGCTTCGCGCTAACATGAGATCTGATTGTTTGGCGCTAATAACTGCTGCTTTTGAAAGCTCAAATCCACATGAACAATAGCTAATCGATTCTTTCTCGATGTAGTTGAGCTTTGCTTTGCATTCTGGGCAATGATGGATCAACGCGCACTCATGCTTGGCACAGGCAGTATATGGTTTTAAATGCCAAACTTGCCGAATATAAGGCTCATCCTTTAAGCACTCAGGGCAAACGGGCACACTCTCGACATCATCCTCATTGGCATAACGGATAAAGCTCAAAGGAATATCGATACCATTACGATGCACTGCAACGCTAGACCCCATAAAGACTCTGTTAGATCTAAATAGGGCTATTTTCTCCAGTTCATGAGGAGGTAAACCAAGAAGGGACTCAAGCAAACTCAGTGCCCTCATCCTAAAGTGGCTATTGTGCTTGGCATGATAAATATTGAGGCGTTTTAGCTCGATAGGAAAAGCCCCATGTGCCTCAAAATCGAGCTCATGTAGCTCTTCTCTGATCGCCAAACTGAGCTGCTGATAAGAATCAAAAAAGTTCTCTGAAACGATTCGAAGCAAATAACTTTCAAGCGACTCATCAATGAATGCACGCGCTCTAGGGGAAAATAAAAATGCCATCACCCACCAAAAACTAAGTAATTCTTAGTTTGACGATAAGGTTATGCCGAAAAAATAGCAAGTTAATCCTCCAAATTTTACCTTCCATAACCTTTAACTCATGCAGATAACTGGCTCAAAAATTTGACCTATTACCATAACATAACGCAAATTTGCTGCTATGATGAGGCCAATTTTTTAGCCGCCAAATGCTAAGGCTCCTGCCTATATCCAAGCGGCTCATATCAAGTGGCCCATACCCCGCTTGATTCGTGATATTGAATACAGAGAGATTAAATGTTAACAGGCAAAATACGTAATCAAATCGACCAAGTGTGGACTATGTTCTGGACTGGCGGTGTCGCCAACCCTATCTCTGTGATTGAGCAAATCTCTTATCTGTTATTTATCCGCCGTTTAGACGAGCTTCAGCGCACCGCAGAGCGGCGCGCGCAGGCCACGGGCATTGCTGTGGCTAACCCCATTTTTGGCCCTGATGAACAAGCACTGCGCTGGAGTCATTTTAAAGATAAAGATCCTGATGTGATGATGGACATAGTCCAAAATCAGGTGTTTCCTAAAATCAAAAATCTTCACGATGAAGGCAGCTTTGCTGAGCACATGAAAGATGCCATCTTTATGATCCCCTCCGCTAAGCTGCTATCGCAAGTGGTCGATTTGCTCAATGCCATCAACATGGACGACAAAGACACCAAGGGCGACTTATACGAATATCTATTAAGCAAATTGCAACAATCGGGCGTTAACGGCCAGTTCCGCACCCCGCGCCACATTATTCAAATGATGGTCGAGCTGATGCAGCCAAAACTGGGCGACACCATTTGCGACCCGGCCTCTGGCACCTGTGGCTTTTTAATGGCGGCGCTCGAATACGTTGAACACCGCTACAAGCAAGAGGTTAATAAGCCTGCCAATCGCCAGCACTTTAATAATGCCATGTTCACCGGCTTTGACTTTGATAAAAGTATGCTGCGCATCGGGGCGATGAACATGCTGCTGCACGGCATTGAAAACCCAACTGTGCTGTATCGCGATAGTTTACAAGATCAAGGCGATGCTAATATTCGCGAAGCCTATAGCTTGATTTTGGCCAACCCGCCATTTAAGGGCTCGGTCGATTTTGACATTATTGCGCCGGATTTACTGCGCGCGCTGGGTAAAAACCCTGCCGCCAAAAAAGTCGCGCCAAAATACAAAACCGAAATTGATGCAGACGGGGTTGAAACCCAAGTTGAAGTGAAAGCCAAGGGCCCAACCGAAAAATCCGAACTGCTGTTTTTAGCGCTGATTTTACGCATGCTTAAAGTCGGTGGCCGCGCCGCGGTGATTGTGCCAGACGGGGTATTATTTGGCTCAACCAAGTCCCACAAAAGCATTCGCGAAAAACTGGTTAACGAGCAAAAGCTTGAGGCGGTAATTTCCTTACCATCTGGGGTGTTTAAGCCCTATGCAGGGGTGAGCACCGCGATTTTAATCTTCACCAAAACCAACTCCGGTGGCACCGACAAGGTGTGGTTTTACGATATGCAGGCCGATGGTTACTCGCTGGATGATAAACGTACGCCGCTGGTAAAAGACGGCCCAGATGGTAGTAAAGGGCAGCCGACCCACGAGCAAAGCAACATTGCCGACATTATTGCCCGTTTTACTAGCTTAACGAATCCCGATGGCACGCCGAACTTTGCAAGCCCTGAGTATAAATGCAGCACCACAGATCAAAGCTTTATGGTGCCAGTGGCACGCATTACCGCCAATGACTGCGATTTAAGCCTGAATAAATACAAGCAAGTGGTCTATGAAGCAGTGCAATATGACTCGCCCAAAGTGATCTTAGCGCGGATTAAAACCCTACAAGAAAAAATGACAAAGGGTGTGCAAGAGTTGGAGAAATTGCTGTGAGTTGGCCTTTAGTTACTTTAGCTTCAATTGCCGAAATTGTAACTGGCAATACACCAAGCAAAGCTGATGACAGTTTTTTTGGTGGTGATATTCCTTTTGTCACTCCTGGAGAGCTAGATTTAGGATTTGTAGATAATGCTAAGCAAACTTTAACAGAGAAAGGCGCCAAAGTTTCTCGCCTCATTCCTTCAAACTCTGTGATGGTGTGTTGTATTGGTTCTTTAGGGAAAGTAGGAATATCATCAAGACCAGTTGTTACAAATCAACAAATTAACAGCTTAGTTATTAATGAAGAGGTAGCATTACCTCTTTATGTTTATTATTTTTGTAAGACCTTAAAAAATACACTCAATGACATGGCACCAAAAACAACGGTAGCCATAGTTAATAAATCAAAGTTTTCAGCTTTAAAAATCCCACTGCCACCACTCGAAACCCAAAAGCACATTGCGGCGGTATTAAAAAAAGCCGATCAACTGCGTAACGACTGCCAGCTGTTGGAGCAAGAGCTAAATAGCCTCGCCCAGTCAGTCTTTATTGATATGTTCGGTGATCCCGTAACCAACCCGAAGGGATGGGCTTGCCCGAAGTTATCTTCAATTGTTCGTGAAATTCAAAGCGGTCAAAGTCCAAAATGCGATAGCCGCCCAGCAAATAATGGGGAGTGGGGTGTTTTAAAGCTGAGCTCTGTGACTGGAGGTTTTTATAAGCCTAGTGAAAACAAAGCTATTCTTGAAGGGACAAACCCGGATCCAAATATCGAGGTTCATGCTGGCGATTTACTTTTCACAAGAAAAAATACTTACGAATTAGTTGGTGCTTGTGCCTATGTGCGTGATTCCACCAAAAGATTAATGCTCCCAGACTTAATATTTCGATTCGACATGCCATCTGACCTAAAAATTTATTTTTGGGGATTATTAAACAACAAAAACTTTCGGCTACAGATAAAAAATTTAGCTTCAGGAGCCGCTGGCTCTATGCCTAATATATCAAAATCAAGATTAAATGACTTAGATGTACTGATTCCATCTATGGATATGATTTCAAAATACACATCTACTGTCAGCAATATATGGCAGCAGTTAGATATTTTAAGTGAATTAAAATTGTCCTATGGTAATAATTTTGATGCCCTTATGCAAAAAGCCTTTAGCGGTGAACTTAATCTTGCTAATGCGAAAACTTAATAAGATGTAAAAGGAAATTACATGTCAGAGACGGTCACTCCTTCCGCCAGTACGCTAAACCCCGCCAGTGTCGCGCTGGGTGTTAGCAACTTTGCGTTTATGGCTGAGCTGCTTAGCGCCGCCAATGCTAGTGCTAATACCGCGAATGCCAAGGTAGGCAAGGAGGCCAATCTCTTTAGCCGACACTGCGCCGAAATACTGGCCCGCGCCCAAAGCGCCGAGGCCAATATTAAAAGCGACCCACGTATTGCAGGCTTTTATGCTCGCAATGCGCTGGAGCTGATGGTTGAAACCGTGTTTGACATCGACAACTGGCTAAAACGGCCTCGCCATGATGCGACCCTAATGTCGCTGATCCATGACCAAGGCTTTAAAGATAACCTTGCCAGTAACTTATTCCCCAAGCTTAAACTCATCATCAAAATCGGTAACGAGGCGGTGCACGGCAAAAGTACCCCGCCACAACGGGATGCGTTGCAAGCGGTCAAAGAGCTGCACCATGTGCTCTATTGGTTTATGCGCACTTATACGCCAACGCTCGATAAAACCCACTTTACCATCGCGCCCTTTAATGAAGCCCTAGTACCACAAAAGCTCGCCATTGATGCGGGCCTGGTCACTAAAGCCATCAGCAGTATTAAGCGGGTGCAAGAGCTTGAAAAACAGCTCGCCGAAAGTGACAGCATTAAGCGTGATGAGTATCAGCAACAGCTGAGTGAAAATGCCGCGCTAAAGGCGCAAAACGAAGCTTTGCTTGCGCAAATTGCCAAGGCCAAGCAAACGGCCGATAGCACGCAGGACTGCCACAACTATAACGAAGTCGAAACCCGTGATTATCTCATCGATGCGCTGCTAAATGAGGCTGGCTGGCCGCTTAAAGATAAGCGCGACCGTGAATATCCCGTAACCACCATGCCAATATCAGATGTTAATCCACTGGGCAATGGTGCTGTCGACTATGTGCTCTGGGGCGATGATGGCACTGCGCTGGCAGTCGTCGAAGCTAAGCGCACCAGTCGCCGCCCAGAAGACGGCCAACAGCAAGCCAAGCTGTATGCCGATTGTTTAGCGCGTCAATGCGGTGTGCGGCCGATTATTTTTTACAGCAACGGTTACGAAACGTATTTGTGGGATGATGCCTTTTACCCGCCGCGCAAAGTACAAGGTTTTTATACCAAAGATGAATTAGCGCTAATGATTAAGCGCCGCAGTGACAGGGTGGCGTTTTTTAATGACGATAAGGGTAAAGGCAAAAAACTGACTACCCAGATCAATGAGGATATTACCAACCGTCATTATCAAAAAGCGGCGATTACCCATATTTTGCAGCACTTTGAGCTTGAACATCAACGCAAGGCGCTGCTGGTAATGGCAACGGGCACGGGTAAAACCCGTACTGTGATCAGTCTGGTCGATTTGTTGGTTAAAAATAACTGGGTGAAAAACGTGTTGTTTTTGGCCGATCGCAATGCGTTGTTATCTCAAGCAAAAAAGAACTTTGTTAAACTCTTACCCCGTGTCAGTTGCGCCATATTAAGTTCAGGCCAGAGTAAAGACAGCATCGACAGCCGCTTGTATTTTGCCACTTATCCCACCATGAAAAACCTGCTCGACCGTGGCGCGAATGAGCGCCCCTTTGGTGTAGGGCATTTTGATTTAATCATTGTCGATGAAGCGCATCGCTCGGTATATGCCAAGTATCGGCAAATTTTTGAGTATTTTGACGGCCTGTTAGTAGGCTTAACCGCCACCCCGAAAGATGAGGTTGAAAAAGATACCTACGGCATTTTTGACTTACAAAAAGGCATGCCCACCTATGCCTATGAAGACGGCAGCGCCTATGCCGAAAAATACTTAGTGCCACCGACTAAGATTTCGGTCGCGACGCAGTTTTTGCGCGATGGGGTGAAGTATCAAGCATTATCGGATGAGGAAAAACAGGAGTGGGAAAGTAAACCCGAGCTTGAGGGCCGCGATGAGGTTTTGCCGTCTGAATTAAATAAATTCCTGTTCAATGAAGATACCGCTGAGAAGATGTTTGCCCAGCTGATGAGTAAAGAGCCGCTTGGGGGCATTCATGTGGAAGGTGGCGATGTGATAGGTAAAACTATCATCTTTGCGGCCAACAATGATCATGCGGTATTCCTTGAAAAAATGTTTAATAAAAACTACCCCAAATGGGCAGGAAAGCTGGCGCGGGTGATCACCTTTAAAGAAACCTATGCCCAAAGTTTGATCGATGAATTTGGCGGCGATGAAAACGAGCGCAAAGACTTTGACCCGAAAAATCCCACCTGCCGAATTGCGATATCGGTGGATATGCTTGATACAGGTATTGATGTGCCTGAAGTGGTCAATTTGGTGTTTTTTAAAGTGGTTCGCTCTAAGGTCAAATTTACCCAGATGGTTGGCCGAGGCACTCGTTTATGCCCCAATTTATTTGGCCCAGGTGATGACAAAACCACTTTTAAAATATTCGATTATTGCCAAAACTTTGAGTTTTTTGACGCCAAACCTGAAGGTTTACCCGTAGGCATTACAAAACCAGTTATGCAGCAAGTGTTTGAAAAACGTGTGCAATTAAGTACCTTGCTCAATGCTCGCTTGCTAGATGAAACCTACCGCGATAAATACCCCGAAGATTGCGAGCTACTGCGCGACTTGAACAACTATCAACTGGATATGCTGCATCATCAAGTAACGGGCATGAACCTTGATAACTTTATTGTGAGGCCCAAACGCCAGAAGGTTGAACCGTTTTTGGAACGCGGTTTTTGGGATCATATTGATGATGCAAAATTTACTGAGCTTGAAAGCCATGTCTCGGCGCTCCCCACAGAAGCCGACGCTTTTAATCAGGATGAGCAGGTTAATAATTTATCCAATCGTTTTGACAATCTGATGTTAACCATGCAGTTAGCCTTACTTGAAAAAGGCATACTGCCAGAACTGAGTCGGCAACGAGTAATGGAAATCGCCCAGCAACTTGAGGCCAAGTCCACCATTCCCGCAGTACAAGCGCAGTTACAGTTAATTCAAGACATTCAAATGCATGAGTTTTGGCAAGATATTCATGTAACGACATTAGAAGATATTCGTAAGCGCTTGCGTAACCTAATGTTTGCATTGGATAAAGATAAAAAAGAGGTGGTATACACCCAATTTGTGGATGAAGTACAAGGTGTACATGACGTAACAGCCGTGTATCAAAATCCTACGATGGATTTAGCCCAATACCGCAAAAAAATTGAACTGTATATCCAGGATCATCAAGATCAACTGACCATTCAAAAGCTCAAGCGCAATAAGCCGATCACCCAAGCAGACTTAGATGTTCTTGACGGTTTACTGTTGGATGCCAGTGGCATGAGTGACATAGAAGCCTATCGCCACCAAATACTACAAGAAAAGCCATTAGGCACCTTTATTCGGCAATTGGTGGGCATGGACTTGAATGCCGCTAAGGAAGCCTTCAGCAGCTTTTTAGATGAAGGGATATATAACGCCGAACAAATTAACTTTGTAAACCAAGTTATTGATTATCTTGTTGATAATGGTGTGCTAGATATGGCGCATATATTCGAGCCGCCTTTTACTGACTACCACGGCGAAAGCGCCTACGGCTTTTTTGATGAAGGCAAAGTAGTCAAGCTGTTTGGGGTGATACGAAAAGTGAATGCTAATGCTGTGGTGGAAGAGAGTAAGAGTGCTTAGTTTGTATTAGCTCTATTAAAGGTGATTTCTTGCGAAGTTTAATCTCTACAATCGCGTCAAGCCAGAAGGTTTTAACATTCTAAAGGGTATTAAAACCACAGAAATTCCGGCTCGTTATGACTGATAGAGTAGTTCGTTTCATAAGCACCATAGTAGTTTGAAGATATGTTTGTAGTGGCACACTAATTTTGGCCACCTAAATAGAGGTGATATTATTGCCTCATAGATGACCTTAGGTGAACACATGAGATCGACAACCAGAAAAACATTTAGTGCTGAATTCAAACTTGAAGCAGCCCAATTAGTCCTCGATAAAAACCATAGCATCATCGAAGCTGCAAAGGCGATGAACGTAGGTAAGTCCACTATGGATAAATGGGTGAGACAGTTAAAACTAGAACGCCAGGGTGGCACACCAAAAGCATCTCCGATTACCCCTGAACAAATTGAAATCCGTGAGCTGAAGAAGCAAATAGCTCGTCTTGAGGAGCACAATCTTATCCTAAAAAAGGCTACCGCTCTCTTGATGTCAGACTCGATGAACAATTTACGCTAATCAGCGCACTCAAGCAGAGCCACTCTATTCTCACAATTTGTAATGCATTCAAAGTACATCGAAGTAGCTATAAGTATTGGCTAAAAAGAAAAGAACATATTGATGCAGACTTTACTATTTTATGCAGTGAAGTGAAGGCCGCACATCGTATTAGTCATGGCTCTGCCGGTGCGCGAACGATAGCGCAATTAGTGACTAACAAAGGGATTGGTCTCAGTCGTTATCGAGCCCGTAATCTAATGAAAAAGCTTGGGTTATTAAGCTGTCAGCAGCCTAAGCATTCTTATCGGAAAGCGACACAAGAGCATGTTGCAATCCCCAATACGCTTAATCGACAGTTTGCAGTAACTCAACCAGATCAAGTGTGGTGTGGCGACGTGACGTATGTTTGGGTCGGTAATCGCTGGGCCTATCTAGCCGTTGTTCTTGACTTATTTTCCCGCAAACCTGTTGGATGGGCCTTGTCATTATCACCAGATAGTGAGCTGACCTGTAAAGCTTTGAAAATGGCATTTGAGTTAAGGGGTAAGCCTGAGAATGTGATATATCACAGCGATCAAGGTTCGCATTACACAAGCTTGAAATTCAGACAATTAATATGGCGTCTTCAAATTGAGCAAAGTATGAGTCGCCGCGGGAATTGTTGGGATAACGCCCCAATGGAGCGTTTCTTTAGAAGTTTGAAATCTGAGTGGATACCCGCCAGTGGTTATGGGAATTTTACAGAAGCAGATAAAGAGATCACAAATTACATCACTGGATATTACAGTGAGACCAGACCCCATCAATATAATGGTGGGTTAACGCCAAATGAGTCAGAACGTTTATATTGGAATGACTCTAAAACCGTGGCCAATTTTACTTGACCACTACATACGGCAGGTGGGGAATCAGGAGAACGAACATTAGAGGGATTTTATACTAAAGGGCATTAGTGATTAATCACCTTTAATTTGATGCACTAGTGCAGCTTTTTCTTCCTCAGTCATCTTTTCAAGCAAGCACAGTAACTCTGCTGTGCTTTCTGACTCACAAAAAAAATACGCCACAGGCACACCTAGCTCATGGGCCATGGCCTTTAAGGTCTTGTAGTCAGGCGTGTGCTTGCCTTTCTCATACTGATTCATACGCGCACTGGCGCTACCAACCTCCATACCTAGCTGAATACCCAGTTGTTTTTGACTAATTCCCTTAGCAATGCGGGCTTGTTTAAGTCTAATAGGTAATGGATTGATGATTTTATCTGCCACAGCTTCAACATGATTTGTCCTTTGATGCTCAGATTGTCTTAGTTTTTTCACTTGAGGTATACTAAGGAATCCTTAGCTTTTTAGGGCTTGTTGTCAAGATTTAATCTGAGCTAAGTAATATCAAGTTACCTATCAATGAAGACTCTGTTGATTTAAGCGTAACAAAATGTCATGGAGTGGCTCGTTAAGCATTGAAATTAAAAACTATTGGTAAAAACCGTGGCTATAAAATTAATTCGTATCAATGAAATTTTGTTTAGTATTATCATTGCCGTAGAGCTTGAAAAATTCACTATTACTCAGATAAAAAACTTGATAATAGAGGCAAATTCTTCAGTATCGTCAAAAGATATAGATCAACTGGTGCGTCGTGCTTGTGCAAAGCTGGTCAATGTTGGATTTTTGGAGAAAAGAAACCAGGGGAATAAGCACGTTTATTATAAAACAGCACTGTTCGATAAATCACAGCTAGTACCCAGCAACGCGCGAGTCAAAGCAATAGCTATCACGTCTTCAAACTCACAAGAACTAACACGCCTTAAGGCTACACTCAACCAATATCAAGTTGATTTACTTGGATACATTGGGGAAGCGGAAGAGTTTAAACGTCTCATTGAAGAGATCCCCAATTCGAAACCCAGGCTTTATCCCAGATACATGAATGCTCGTAATCAAAGTTCAACATTGATGGGGAAGATTAAAGCTGTAGAGTCATGCCTTAACGACCTCAAAGGACTATGACGGTGAAGTTAAGACAATGGCAAAGCCAATGCGTTGATGCGGCGTTGGCACGATATCAAACTCAAAGTCACTTTATGTGTTTAGCCACGCCAGGTGCTGGTAAAACTATTATGGCTGCAGAACTAGCTGCAAGACTGATTGCTATGGGGAAAATTGATTTTGTGCTGTGCTTCTCTCCATCATCAGAGGTGAATGACAGCATTCGCTCAACCTTTTCAAAGCGTCTGAATAAGCGATTTGACGGGCTAATGGGTGCCATTGGTAGTGTCTATACCTATCAGTTCATGCCCTCCTTAACTGAGGCGTTTTGGCAGCTATTACGAACGCATAAAGTGTTTGTGATCATGGATGAAGTTCATCATCTAAAGGGCAATCTTCTTAGTAATGCCAATGCATGGGGAGAAGAGGTACTACTAAATATTCAATATAATGCGGCATATACGTTAGCGCTTTCTGGTACACCTTGGCGCTCAGATAAGGCCCCTATAGTGCTTTCACGATTCACTGAACCAGATAATACAATCCACTGTGATTTTAGCTATGGATTAAAGCAGGCAATTGCGGATAACGTCTGTCGTCAGCCTAATATCGTTTTAATTGATAACAACAAAATCAAACTAGAAATTGATCAAGAGATTGAGACATTTGCATCTATAGCTGAGCTCTTGTTAGGCCCAAGATATAGTTATCAAGCGTTAATAAATCATCATCAAATAATGCATTATATGTTGAATCAAAGCGTTAAAAAATTAGCTGAAATACGCCTCAGTAACCCGAATGCCGGCGGTTTAGTTGTTGCGGCGTCAATTAAACATGCTAAACGATTACTCCAAATACTTGTCTCTGATCTTAAACAAAGTGCGTGCATCGTGACATCTAGCTCAAAGAATCCTTCCTGTATTATTGATGGATTTCGACAAAGTCACACCCAGTGGATTGTTAGTGTGGGGATGATTTCTGAAGGTACTGATATCCCTCGGCTGCAAGTATGTTGTCATTTGAGCCGAATAAAAACTGAAATGCATTACCGACAAGTCCTAGGTCGAATATTAAGGGTTAATTCAAATGAGGCTCAACAAGCTTGGTTATTTACGTTAGCAGAAACAAGCCTGACAGAGTTTGCTTATAGAATTGACCAAGATTTACCGGAGCAATCTGTGGTTATCGAGCAGACTGGCTCACAGGATTTAGACATAGAGTTACCGCAATTAACATCAAATGAAGCTACTCAAGGGAATATAGGTAATGAGTTACATGTGGATCTGTCAGGTTTTTCATTATCCAATACTAATGGACATGCTAGCGCTTCACATAAGTCCGCCATTGACGAAGAGAACTCTTACAATTTGGCATTGCTAGGTTCATATAAAGAGCAAATCGTCAGAATGTTTGATAATTATTTACTCAGTAGCTGAGCTAAGGTTTGTGGTTTAGAAAATACTCTAGCAATCAGCATTTCTTCTGCTGACATTGCATTTGAGTTATACCTAGAATGCTCAAAAACTTCAGAAATCAGAATATCCTCTATTGGTTGAGTAAATGGATTATTTGAGACAGTCCCTGATGTTCGATTGAAAAGTGTTGTATAAGCGTCCGCAAAATGTTGATTTTCTAGCGTGTTAGCACCTGCGAGTAGCGCATTCTTCAATGCTTCTAAAAGAAAGTGTTTTAGAATCCTATTTTCACCTCTACAGGCTGCAAATAAGGGAATTGCCACATGCTTGTCTTCCAGCTTGGGAGGCTCCTCAAAGGGCATGTACTTAGCTAAACCCATCAGATATTGGCGGTAATACTTGCTGTCTTTTTGAAGACTAAAATATTCAAGTTTTCTTCTTCTCACTAAGCGAGATGACCACTGTGGTTCTTCTGCAATTTGTTCGGCCCAAGGCATACCGACTAACACAATAGGAACTCTGGCTTCTTCACTTATATACTTGAACGCATTTGCAATCAGCTGTCTCTCTTGAACTGTTTTGAACTCGATTAATTCTTGAAACTCATTAATGATAAGCAGCTCAACTTTGGCTTTAACCAAGTTATCGACCAGTTTTTTCCTCAAGTCAGTGGCATAGCCATGCTTCTTTCTTTGATGGCTTCCAAACAGTTCAAGATCCATCAACATCTGAGTTAGTGTTGCATCTAATCCTTTGCCACTAGATATACGGCTAACTAGAACTGGTATAAATTCACGTCCGTATTTCTGGCTAGCTAATACTTGTTTTTTATAGTGGTTAATTAGATGGCTTTTGCCTACTCCGGTATCTCCCGTTAAGAGCATACATTGCTGATCTGATTGAAAAGTTCGATTAAACCTTAGTTCATCAAAATCATTGAAAATGGTTATCAATTGAGGATGCATGACAATACAGTCGCTAAATTTACCCAGTTGTTCAATTTGAGTAGGACTTAATGTCTTCATTCAAAAGCCTCTAAATCGTCGTCCCAGTTTTCGAAAATATGGATTTGTTTAGCTGCTGATTTACTAGGTAAAAGTAAGCTCTGATCATCACTTTTCATTTTTATCGTATTTTGGCCTGTGCTACTCACATCAGCCAACTGAGCCTGTTTCTTAACCGCTGTAATTTTTGCTTTGGTTTTGGATGCTATAAATGCTTCTTGCTCTTGTTTAACTCGAGCATGAATAGCCATACGCGCTTTAGCTAATCCCAAATCATCCTTCCCTTCCCGAATAATCTCACGATTAATTTTCTTGATCATTTTATGCTCATGAAGGCTCAAACCGTGGGTATAATCACTATTATCAGTACAGGGGACTTTAAGATAACCGCCTAATTCTTCGAGGTAAACATGGATACTCGATAGATCGTCAGGGTCGACTTTAATGATTTTTTTGATGGTTTCTTTGGTTTGTGGGTAATGCTTTCTGTAATCGGCCAAAGCAGTAGAGTCATACATTAACTCTTCAAATTTAAAACCATTTCTGGTTAATGTTCGCTCATCTGAAATACCCATCAGCACAGTAAACCGTTGTTCGTCCTCTGCACTCATCTTTAGTGGCGGGTAAATATCAAAGCCACGCTGCCACTGTTTTATAGGAATTTGTGTTTCACGTGAGTCTGAATCTTGATGATAAATATCAACAACCCAGCGATGGAATTCTTCAACAAAAGTAGAAAAGCGCATAATAGCGTCTTTTTCCGGTTTATAGTCTTCTTTTGCTAGGATATTCGAGAAGGTTTTACCTGGCATTTCGGCTAAAAAGCATTCGTTAATCATCCCGAAAAAACGTTCTACAAAAGGCTTTAACCAAGGTTTACGAACTGGGTTATATTGAATGTTTATTCCTGCCTCTTTACAGGCATGCTCTAAACTTTTCGACCAAAATTCAGCTCCATTATCCACAACTAGGTTTTCAAATTTACCATAGCAAGGCCACTCATTTTGAAGCTCTATATCAAGACCTTCAAGTGATTTAGGTTTTATTGCATGTACGATTGCCTTGGCAGCTGAAACATATGAAGGCGACCGATAGCTTAAGTGAAACCCCAAAACACAACCGCTGAAAACATCAACAATCAAAGTTAAATAAGGTCTGCCAATTGGGATAGATAATTCATCGTCAATCAGAATTAGATCTAGTGGAGTGTGATCGATTTCTACCCGCTCTAATATTCGCGTTGGGGGAATATGGGAAGAGCAATAAGCAAACCATTGATCTGCTTTAAATTTACCATGCCGCGCCACTGCAACAGGATAAGGAGGTAATGACTTTATTCTTTGGCTAAAGCTTTTATAAGAAATGATAGGAATTTGTCCATCAACAATGTTTTCATTTTCAATTGTGATGGCATCTTTATAGTACTGATATGCTGTAGATACTTTAGGCCTTTTAGCATCTAAAAAACGAGTTAGGGCTTGCTCAAAAAATGCTTCATCCCCCTTAACTCGACTCGTTCTATTACCCATTTTGTGTCGCTTAACGACTAATGATGCAAGGTCACCATCACTTTCAATGTAGCTTTTACGCCAACGGACTAACGTTCGCCAGTTAGGCCGCTTGTCCATGGCCGTAGTAAAAAGAACATCAAGAATTGGATCTAGATTTTTTTGAGTCCATCCACCAGAAATTTTTTTGTCTATGAAGACAATGAGTTGATATTTGTTTAACGCATTGTCTCTTAAAAATTCAGGGAAGGTATCTAAGTCTCTTTTGACTAATGCTGTATCTTCTAACTTCACATATTGAATGGGGGTATCTGGTTTTTTAACTAATTCAGACTCACTAAATTCATCCTCAAAATCCATCATTCAATGCACCATACCGCTGGATTACAACCAAGATCATCCTGGCTTAAGTTCGCCTTAACCAATCCTTTATGCATAAGGGAATACAAGTGTGAACGGATTTCCCCTAATGCTAATGATTGCTTTGCAGCCACATCGTTAACACTAATTTTCCCTGTTTTTTTTATAAGATTGAGCAGTTCAACTTGAATGTCGCTCAAGCCGTAAACTCCCGAATATCGATGCAAAATTTTAAGATTATTTAGAATCGGGTTTACACGGATTTGACGTTCAGTGACCAAGATAAGATCTGCACCTAAAGACTGAGCAGCCGCTTTCTTTGCTAGAAATCTAGCCCTAAAGATTGGATCGAATGTTTTGCTATAAGGTTTATATTCATGGAACTTTACTGTCCCATCAAAAAACTGAATTATCGCATCAGGAGTATAGGGCAATCTTTTGCCCTCAAAAGCGTAATAGAACCCTTCAGGCTGGCTACCAAACACCTCTATACAATCATTGTATTCATGATGAAAGCACGCATCAAACTCCAATGAACTTTCACACATTATCGTTTCGCTAACTTTTGCGCTAGCGAATTTAAATACGTTTTTGTTCGGTGATGGTTTGCGTAAGCTTCTTATGTACATGAGTTAAATTCGCACAAATAATGTACATTTATTGTACTGGGATACAAATATTTGTCAAACTATGGGTTATTTGAAAGCCAAAATACTGATATTAAATAAAATAGCTTCTGTATTGTAATTACAAAAGCCATTTTTATGTCATTAAATGAGTTAAATTTGTCAAGCTATGGGTACGTTATGTCAATGTATGGGTTCAGCGACAATTACTCATGCCCCCAAGGTTTTGGCGGTAATACAACAGGTTGAGTGAGATCAAAATCGACTTTGAAATCGCGGTTTTCGCGCGTGAGTTGATAGCTAAACGTTGTTGGCGTAATTTCCATGTGCCACACATTCGTGATCGACTGGGTTAGCCCATTCTTAACGAAGTTATCGATAGATTCCCTATCAATGGGGAACGATTGTTTCAACACTGTCCCATCATTCATGGTATCGCCGCCATACATAGTCACAGCATCTTCACTGCCATCTTGATGGCGATGGTCGTGTTTCAACTTAAGTCCTTGCTGCGTTTTAGTCAGCACCCAAGTACGTGAATGGTCATCACCGACATGGAACGGGATCTTAAGCTCAGTGTCGCTGCATTCGCGCACGTGCATAATTAAAGACTTACCGCTAAAGGCCGAGTCCGCAGTGTCACCCGAAACCACTTTGCCCGCAAAAGCTTGGCCACAATGGGCGGCAATTTGCGCAAAGAAAGTATTCTGGGTCTCAGTGGATATGGGCTCAGCTTGAGCCGCTATGGATGGTAAGGTAATCGAAGACAAACTGGCGAGCGCGAGACTCTGTAGGGCAATTCTGGACTTCATCATGTTCTCCATTTTTTAGATGAAAAACACCCTAACACTAGGAAATAAATTCAAACTGAATTTTCCCTAGTGTTAGTGACGATAAGCCAAGTGATTACCAGCCGATATAAGTACGCGAACGATTACCGAGACGCTTCTTGATAAAGCGAGCCGTAATAATACTTCCCATCATCAGGAAGATAAAAATCCCCGCAGAGAAGAGCACGCTAGTGACCCAAGATCCCGGCGGTAAACGGTAACGCATTAAGGTCGCAGTGGCGTTAAACATCATGTCGAACAGCGGATGAATAAAGAAAATCGCAAAACTCATCTCAGCCACTTCCACTAACCAAGGCAATCGACTGCGCCCCGACAACCATTCGCAGAAATTCAGCACTAACACACATAAACAGAGTTTTTGAATAAACTGCCAATCGATACCGTTATATTCAAACGGAGCCTTATGGTAGTTACCAATATGCTGCACTATGTAAGTTTGCTCGACTAAGCTCACCACTAAAAAAATCATCGCGAGGGCAGTAAAGATAGAACCAAAGCGCGTCACAATATGTTCATCTTGCGAATATAAAATACCAATCAAATAGAAAGGCATAAAATACACCACTGAGTGGATGAAATTGACGTTGCCTATGGGTCTATGCAGCAGAATAGCCACCACACAACTCAGAACAAATAGCGTCCAACGCATCTGCTGTGAGCAACGGATAAACCACAAAAATATTGGCGAAAATAAAAACACCGCCATGATGAATGGAATATACCAATGCGGATACAGGATATAACCGTTACGTATTGTGTAAAAAATACTCAGCAAGAGTTTATCGAGCGACTGGTGCTCCATAAAAATCCAGCGTAAACACAAACAGAATAAACCGATCAGAGAGACGACTAAAAAAGGATAAAGTACGTTCTGTACTTTGTTCTTCATGAACTTGCTATAGTCGAAATCCTTATAAAAAATACGATGGAAAAAGTACCCTGAGATAAACACAAACAAAGCCGTGCCACCGCGCAATAGGTTTTCCAGCAACAGCGGGAAACCTTCTCCAGAGTTGTAAATACTGTGGCCAAGTACGATAAAGATAATCGCAATACCACGCATGTAGGTAAATTCGAGCTGATTTTTTCTCATTATTAATTCATCGCACAGTAGAGGGTTCTTCCATCAACAACACTCGCAGAAACCCTAATAGTTCCATGGACTTCTGCTTCATTGAATACCAGATACTGACCCTCACGCTGAAAGGGGAATGCCAAAGGTAACAGAGTTGCAGCCTCAATGCCCTCACAATAATTTTGTACAGGAACATCGAGTAATGGACTGCCACTCACTGACAAGTTACTAAATTGCGCGCTCATCCCTAGGTAGGCTTGTGTCATTTCATCTTGGTACGGCACAACATAAAAACCAGAACGCACATCACCCACATCAATAAAACTACTGCTATCACTGACGCTCGGCATCACCAATAACGGCACTCTAACGTCCTGCGCATTCAATAATAGCTGCGACAATTTCGCTTGAGTGGCGGGATAATACGCCAGCATTTCCTGTAACAATTTCTTCTGTTTACTGTCTTTTCTTTCTACCGGCGGCACTGGTTTCACGCGATTTAATAGCAAATCTAGCGGTAACATGCCCGACATGACAGACTCCTTCCACACATAAGGATCTTGAGTGCTATCCAACAATATGCCCGCCAAGGCGCCGATGTTTTCCGCCTCAGCCGACCAACCACCCAACATTTTCCTCTGCTGATAATAGTCGTGCACATATTGGGTCAGTATTTGCTGATAACCGAGTAAGGTTTGATTTTGGCTTAAAATACGTGCGCCAGCGGCCAATTCCACATACTTAGCGCTGCCTTCGACGAGGTCGTTGATGTAACCGACTCTATCCTCGTTTGGCGCAATTTGACGCCATTGCTGCAACCAATAGGCCGCATGGCTCAAGTGTAATGACTGCTGATCAGGTTGTGCCAGCGCCGCCATTAAGGCATCAAACAACTGTAAACGGTAATAACGGGCATCGAGGCTGAGCGGAAACACTTCGCCCTCGTAACGCCTGCCCTCTTCTAAAACTCGCCATTCGGATTGCGCATAAAAATGGAAAGCTTCATGCAGACCATTACTGGCCCAGATTAAAAAAGCTAAATCCGTGGGCTTAGTGTCGGTAGTAAATTGGATGTTCGGCGCTTCGAGTTGGATTAATACCCCTGGCTGACCTTGATATTGCGGAAAACCAAAATTAATCGACAGACCAGACTGCAGGTTGACTGACTCTAAGACACTATTATCTTGAATGATTTCGCCACCGGGCTGACGCAGCCAGACGTTGCCGCCATAACTAAAGAGGTGCACTTTATCTTCGAGGCGAAAACCCGGCCACAAAGCTTCGCTCTGGCGACTATTCTGCGCCATAAAATCGAGGTAAAGACGGGCGAGTTGTTCCGGAGAGGCCTTATCGGCAAACGCGGGGGTAGCGGCAGAGACACCTAAAAACCATAGGATCACTACCATAATATTTTTCATTTATCTGCCTAAACAAACACAAGGGGTTTACAAAACAGCGCTAGCATATAGCGCAATCAAGCAATAGTGAAACGTTTGCAAAAAAATATTTTTACCCCAGAAAATCTAAGTAAAAACCAAATCAACGACTCCTAATAAAATCATATTTTTAGCGCAATTTAGCATCACTTAGGTCTTGTCGCGCCCATTAGGCTTAAACCTTAGTTTCCGTCGGTTTATCGCCAAACCAGAGCGCCAGTTTATCCGCCGCGAGGGATTTCACTTCGTCATCGATATATAAGGTCACCATAGTCAAAGCTGCGGCAAGGGCACCTAGATCATCGGTAAAACCCACTAAAGGTGTGAGATCGGGGATCGCATCTAAAGGGGAAATAAAATACGCCAAGGCACCGAAGATGACAGACTTGGCCCATTTAGGGGTATTTGGCTGCTGCGCCGCATAATAAAGCCACAGGGCACGCTCGATCACTTCCCTGCCCGCCTGACGGCTAAAGAGTTTAACCTTGTTCCAAAATCCGCTGTCGGTAAATTGCTCATCCGCCATTATATCGCTCCTGCAGCTTGAGATTGTTTGAGTATCAATCTATTCCTCCTCACAGTGTACGACGATAAGCCGCAGGGGTCAGGCCAAATTGTTGCTTAAAACGTAAGGAAAACTTTTCCGCCGATTGATAACCACAGGCTAAGGCCACTTGTAGTAATGGCTCGCCCGAGTTTTGCAGCATGGCCAAACCATGGCTCAGCCGGACTTCGACTAACAACTGCCTAAAACTGGTGTCTTCTAACGCCAATTTACGCCTAAGGCTGGCCGTGCTCATGTGTAACTTGTCGGCAATCTCCTCCTGCTGCCATGGCGCCGAAGGACTCACGCTCATCAAAGCCAAGGCCGCTTGAGTCACGCTGCGTTGCGTGTGGCCATACAACCAGTTCACACTGCGTTTATCAGGCAAACTGAGCAGTAACGCAGCCAGATAATGCAGCTGAACAGAATCAGCCAGAGACAAGCTCAAACTCTGTAATAACGCATTCCAAGCTAAGTCCACCGCGCGCGATACGTTTTGGACTGGCATAGGGTCACGCCAATCGGCAGTGCTCGATAAAATCCCTTGGGGTAAATCGTGGGGAAGCAATAACTGCACCGCCCGATAGCGCCCAAGGAAAGGCCGATTCACAAAGCTGATATGCGAACCCGCAGGAATTAACAGTAACTGACCTTGGCCCACCAAAACGGATTCATCTTGCCAGAGTAAAGACTTTTCCCCATGGATAACCCGAATAATCGACGGCTGGTGCACAGGTACTTGAGATAAAGATTGTGCCTGCTTCGAATCATATTCAAACAAACGGATCATGACACCAGCCTAATTATCAATGGATTATCGGTTATATACCGCAGTCAGCTTGGCGCTACCTAAGGCTTGTGCTCTGAGCATAAAGCCTAATAATGCAGGGCTAGCGTCCTTTGGCAGATCTAATGCACTGGGCAATGCCCACACAGTGAATTCATACCTGTGTACGCCATGACCTTCGGGCGGACAAGCGCCACCAAAATCAGTGGTGCCGAAGTCGTTCTTCAAAGCAATAGCGCCTTTGGGCAGTGCATCGGCATGCGAGCCCGCGCCTTGCGCCAGTGATGTTTGCGCTGCGGGTAAGTTATATACCGCCCAGTGCCACCAACCGCTGCCCGTTGGCGCATCAGGATCATAAGCCGTCACTGCAAACGCTTTCGTCCCCACAGGTATGTCAGTCCAAGTCAGTTGCGGCGAAATGTTTTCACCTTGGCAACCGAAACCATTAAATACTAATTGCGATGTGAGTTTATTGCCCTCGCTCATATCTTTGCTCGTTAACGTCATAGCATGTGCCTGTCCAAATAAGCCCAATACTAAACTCGCCCCTAACCACCATTTATTCATGTCTATCTCCCATTGATGTTTCGACCTGACTAATCTACGTCAACCTAAAAGATAACATCTGCCCTAAAACGGCAACTTTCTGCCCCAAATGCTCAAATGTGAGAAAAAAACTGTCATTTTTGCAATTTTTCAGCATGCAAGTGATTTTGTAAAGAGAATTTATGCATAACCATGCAGGTGCATCGTGCGGTATAGATTAAGAAGCTTATTACTACAGCCTTTTAATTAAAATTAGAGAAAAAGAATAAGATGTTTTATGCAAAAATCATTATTTAAATAACACTGACAATATTTACTTTCATAATTTAGATAAAGATACTTAAGTATGATTGACTCAGTTTAATATCGATTAAATAAGTTAAATTTAAGTGCTCACTATTAAAAAGTAAGACATAGGTCATGATTTTATTTATAACTCACATATAGACTTCATTCCGTAATAAAACCTAACTATTTTCTCTAAGTCATAATGGAGTCGTATATGAAGAGGAAATCTAAAATCATGGCGCATATCCGGCGCACGCGGCATATCATGATGCCTAGTCAACGTGACTATTTCGATCACTCCTTTATCTTCCTCCGCTAATCTCAGCGCAGGTAGTAGGCCAACGAACAGGTCTAAAGTGCTATTGCTCTAATTTTTGCAAACACTTAATGTACTGTCTTTTTTTGGTTTATTAACTTGCGTCACTATCAAAGCATTCTTTTATCAGTGCAGTTTTACTGCGGCTAAGCTATTTGCACGCCCAATAAATATATTTTAACTTTTATTTATTTCGCGACATTGGCATAACCACATCTAATCTGCGCACGGAATAGCTATATCTAATTTTTATGCCATTAATGTTTTTAATTAGGTATAGGCACACTTGTATCTATTTTTTTAAAAAGTAAAAGGGAAATTAACTATGAAATCATTAAAAGTAGCCGCTAGCTTATCTGTTAGATCTTGTTTCGATATCGACAGAGAAGTCGTCAATGTATTAACCACAGATTTTTGCGATGTGGGCGCGGCTGTAGTCTCTGTTGATGATGTTAGAAATGGTATTGTTGAAAAGATTAAAAATACCGGATTGAAACTACCCATTTTCGTTTCAGTTTGCTGCGAAGAAACTTTCCCAGACGATGTTTGCTCATCTATTACTGGGGTATTTGAACTCTGCGGCGATAACACTGACTTCTACGGAAAACAGGTTGAAACTGCGGTCGATAAATATGAGCAAGCGCTATTACCTCCTTTCTTCGGCACACTGAAAAAGTACGTTGAGATGGGTAATTCCACCTTTGCTTGTCCAGGTCACCAAGGCGGACAATTCTTCCGTAAGCATCCTGTGGGTCGTCAGTTCTTCGACTTTTTTGGCGAAACGATTTTCCGCGCCGACATGTGTAATGCCGACGTCAAATTGGGTGATTTATTGATCCATGAAGGCGCACCACTGGCAGCGCAGAAATATGCTGCCAAAGTCTTTAATGCCGATAAAACCTACTTTGTACTTAACGGGACTTCATCTTCAAATAAAGTGGCGACCAATGCGCTGCTTGCTAAAGGTGACCTGGTATTATTCGACCGCAATAACCACAAATCAAACCACCATGGCGCGTTAATTCAAGCTGGTGCAACACCCGTTTATTTAGAAACCGCACGTAATCCCTTCGGATTTATTGGTGGTATCGACGCTCATTGCTTCCAAGAGTCCTATTTAAGAGATCAAATTCGCGAAGTCGCCCCAGAAAGAGCCGATGAAAAACGTCCCTTCCGTTTAGCAATAATCCAACTCGGCACCTATGACGGCACCATCTACAATGCTCGCCAAGTAATTGATAAAATTGGTCATCTGTGTGATTACGTCTTGTTTGACTCGGCTTGGGTCGGTTACGAACAGTTCATCCCTATGATGAATGACTGCTCGCCACTCTTGCTCGAACTAACCGCTGAAGATCCTGGCATTATCGTGACTCAGTCGGTGCATAAACAGCAGGCGGGCTTCTCGCAAACATCGCAAATCCATAAAAAAGACAAACATATCAAAGGCCAAGATAGATATTGCAACCATAAACGCTTCAACAACGCCTTTATGATGCATGCTTCTACCAGCCCCTTCTATCCTCTATTTGCGGCGCTAGATGTGAACGCGAAAATGCATGAAGGCGCAAGCGGTCGTTACCTGTGGCGCGAAGCGGTAAAAGCCGGCATCGAAGCACGTAAGCTACTGCTGAAAAAGTGTAAATATATCAAGCCATTCGTGCCAACCATGATAGATGGTCGCCTATGGCAAGACTATGAAACAGAGCAAATGGCCGATGACTTACGCTTCTTCGAATTCGAACCCGGTCAGAAATGGCACTCCTTCGAAGGTTATGACAAAGGGCAATACTTCGTTGACCCTTGTAAGTTCCTATTAACAACACCAGGCATAGATGTAGAAACCGGTAAATATACCGACTTTGGTATTCCAGCGACTATTCTGGCTAACTTCTTACGGGAAAATAATATTATTCCTGAGAAGTGCGACTTAAATTCGATTTTATTCCTGATGACGCCTGCGGAAGATATGGCCAAGATGCAACATCTGGTCTCGCAAATATCTCGATTCGAAAAATTAGTCGATGAAGATGCGCCATTATCTGAAGTTTTACCTAACGTCTATAACGCGAATAAAGCACGTTATCAAGACTATACCATCCGCCAACTTTGCCAAGAAATGCACAATCTTTATGTCAGCCATGACGTAAAACAACTGCAGAAAGAAATGTTCCGTAAAGCGCATTTCCCAACCAAAGTCATGGATCCACAGGAAGCAAACCTAGAATTTATTCGTGGCAAAGTCGAATTAGTCCCGCTATCACAAATTGAGGGAAGAATTGCCGCAGAAGGCGCACTTCCTTACCCACCAGGTGTGCTATGTATGGTACCAGGTGAAATATGGGGTGGCTCTGTTCAACGTTATTTCCAAGCTCTCGAAGAAGGTATCAACTTATTACCTGGATTCTCGCCAGAACTGCAAGGTGTTTATCTTGAAAATACCGCAGACGGCAAAATTCAAGCTATGGGATATGTATTAAATAAATAATGAAAACTGACTACAGAGTTAATTAACCCCGCTCTGCAGTCAATTTCAAACCTCCTATAATAAGTCACCTAAATTAGGTTATTAATATGAGTAAATCAGCAAATAAAATTGGCGTCGTCCAATTAACTATTATCACCATAGTCAACATGATGGGCTCAGGCATTATTATGCTGCCAACCCAACTCGCTCAAGTCGGTACCATTTCAATTTTATCTTGGCTAGTCACAGCGGCGGGTTCTACAGCCCTCGCGTTTGCTTTTGCCAAGTGCGGTATGTTCAGTAAGAAATCCGGCGGTATGGGCGGATATGCTGAATATGCTTTCGGCCGCTCAGGCAACTTTATGGCCAACTATACCTATGCCGTCTCGCTGCTCATCGCCAACGTCGCGATTGCGATCTCGGCTGTGGGTTATGCCGCCGTATTGCTCGAAGTCAACTTAAGCCCTATGGCAATTTGTCTTGCGACCATTGGCGTACTTTGGCTAGCAACCGTTGCCAACTTTGGCGGTGCTCGCATCACGGGCCGTGTGAGTAGCGTGACTGTATGGGGGATCATTCTGCCTGTGATTGGCGTGTCGTTAATTGGTTGGTTCTGGTTCGACATCGACCTCTACAAAGGCGCATGGAACCCGCATGATATGCCATTCTTCAAAGCGTTAGGCGGTTCTATCGCCATGACTTTGTGGGCGTTCCTCGGTCTAGAATCGGCCTGTGCTAACTCAGAAGCCGTCGATAACCCAGAAAAAAACGTCCCTATCGCTGTGATGGGCGGTACCTTAGGTGCGGCGGTGATTTATATCGTCTCTACTAACGTGATTGCAGGTATCGTACCAAACGCTGAACTTGCCATGTCGAATGCGCCCTTCGGTTTAGCCTTCGCGCAAATGTTTAATCCTGTGGTCGGTAAAATAGTGATGGCCTGTGCCATTATCTCTTGTACTGGCTCGCTGTTAGGTTGGCAGTTCACTATTGCCCAAGTGTTTAAAGCCTCTGCCGATGAAGGATTCTTCCCTAAAATCTTCTCTAAAGTCAGTAAAGCCGATGCGCCAATTTGGGGTATGACCATTATTGTTTCTATCCAAACCGTCCTTTCATTAATGACTATTAGTCCATCGCTAAGTAAGCAATTCGAAGCCTTAGTGAACCTCGCCGTTGTCACCAATATTGTGCCTTACATACTGTCGATGGCAGCCCTTGGGGTAATGCAAAAACAACTTAAAGTGCCTGCCCATAAGGCCCGTATTGCTAACGTAATTGCCGTGATCGGTGCTTTATATAGCTTCTATGCCCTGTATAGCTCAGGCGAAACTGCAGTAATGCTTGGCGCCATGGCCACCTTCTTCGGTTGGACTATCTTCGGTGTGATTTCCAACAAAGCAACGGTTAACGATACACGTCCAGCCTAAATCCGGCTAACGCACTATCAAAACGATTAACAACAGCATCTAAAAGAACGGTTACTCAGGGATCATAGGCTAAGCCTATGATCCCCTGGAGAATACTTGCTCATTATCGGGGGATTTATGAATAAGACTTGTCTTGCTTTAGTGTTACCTATGCTATTAACAGCCACCAGCAGTCAGGCGGTTGAGCTTTATAAAGATCAAAAAAACACATTAGATTTAACCGGTTGGTTGGGGTTTGCCGCCTTGAATGACAGCCACGACACCTCGGTTATCGACGATTCATCACGCTTAAGATTTAGCTTCGAGCGCAGTGAGAGAAATGGCTGGACTGCCTTTGCTACCACGGAGTGGGGGATCAATATGGTCTCCAGCGACGATGGTTTAGTGATGCAAGGGGGCAAGCTCGCCGCCGAAAAGACCGATGATTTTCTCTATAACCGCTTAGGTTATGTTGGCATGTCCCACGATGTCTGGGGGAGTTTGAGCTTTGGTAAACAATGGGGCGCCTATTATGATGTCGCCGGCACCACAGATTTACCCAACGTTTTCGCAGGTTACAGCGTTGGCGCTTACACCTTTGGCGATGGCGGCCTCACAGGCACTGGCCGTGCCGACTCCGCCTTTATTTACCGCAATAGTGTCGGCCCAGTGCAAATTGCCCTGCAATATGCTGCCAAAACCAATGGCGATGTCAGCTTAAAAAATGATGACGGCAGCGAAATGAGTAACTCTGAGCTGAGTTTCGACAGCAGTTACGGTGCCAGTATCACCTATTCAGCAACCGAAAAATTCAAGCTGCTTGCAGGCTTTAACCGCGGTGATTTTGAAGGCCACTTAGGCAATACTCAAGTCGACGAAACCAATGAAATCATCGGCATTGGTGCCATGTATGGTGACTACTACCACTATGCCGAAGGACGCGAAGCCAGCGGTCTTTATGTGGGTTTTAACGCTCACCAAAGTAAGAGTAATGAACTGGTCAATGGTGATCTCTACGACGCCACTGGTGCCGAGTTGATGACGGCCTATCAATTCGACAACGGTTTTGTGCCTATGGTCGTACTCAGTTATTTAGATTTAGACACAGATGCAACTACGCCCATCCAAGGTAATTGGACCCGCCAATTTGCTATGCTGGGACTGCACTATCGCTATAGCAACGACACTGTGATGTTTGCTGAAATGAAGTTAGATTTCAGTGATATGGATGATGCCGCGCTTGAAGCGCAGGAAGACAACAGCTTCGCAGTCGGGATTAATTACTTCTTTTAAGGCTCAAGGGGATATTAACCAAGGTGGCTAAAGCGCTCATTCAACTTTGGCATTCCTTGGTCATATATAGCGAGACTATTTTAAGTAACAGTCTTCAGTGGCTGTTTTAGTCACATGTTGAATTAACCATGTTTTGCAGGACAAGCAGCTCGCGTCATCGCTCATATGCGTGAGCCTATTTGAGGCTGAGGTGCGGCGCACGTTTCGTCTACAAACGCTCGCCGTAACACTCATTGGATGGTACCGCAGGCTTACCATTATCTCTACGCCACTCCAAGTCAGTTTCTGGAGTGGTTTTTTTCAATGTCGAGCGGCTAGATCCAGATTTGCTTCGACCTTCAGCGTCACTTATTAATGCCGACGACTGTCGTTCAGCTCCCCCTTCGCTTTAAAGGCTAATCTGCAACATCATGATAAAGCAGCCAAGCCTCGCGTTAAGATCCCATGACCGACTTATGCTTATGCTTCGCCATTTATCGCCTGAATACAGCGCTGCACGACTTCTTCGAAAGAGCCATCTATGCTCACTTGGATAACGTCAGCTTCATCGGTCGCGGGCATCTCCAGCGTGTCGAACTGACTCTTGAGTAGTTCAATCGGCATGAAGTGGGCTTTTCTGGCAAACATGCGCTCTTTGACTAATTCAAAATCTCCGTATAGATGAATAAACACCAGCTTGCTGTTGTTCTGACGGATCAAGTCACGATACTGGCGACGTAGCGCAGAGCAAACAATCACCCCCTGTTCACCTTTTTGTTCAATGCTATACACAGCATCATTGATGCGCTCAAGCCAAGGAGCCCGATCGCTGTCATTGAGCGGTGAGCCAGATTTCATCTTGATAATATTGGCTCTAGGATGCAGATCATCACCATCAATAAATTTCGTCTCTAACGCCTTTGCAACCGCGGCACCTATCGAAGATTTGCCACAACTAGAGACGCCCATGAACACATAGCTATTGCCTTTTTTTCTCTCAGTCACTTTGTTAACCTCATGCCAATTCTCGAATTTAGTCACTTCCCACTCTATCATATTACGAGTAACATGTTACCGGTAACCTACAAAAATGTGGACAACTTAACTAACAAGGAAAAGTCCTCTTATGTCTGATATGTCATTGATTCTGACAGCGCTGGGTTCAATCGCCCTGCTACTGTTCTTAGTGATGAAAGTGAGATTACATGCAGTGGTATCACTGATACTGGTGTCGATCATTGCCGGTCTTTTCTCTGGCATGAACCCAGCCGATATCACTAATACTATTCAACAAGGTATGGGGGGAACACTGGGCTTTGTGGCGGTGGTGGTCGCTTTGGGGGCGATGTTTGGTCGCGTCATGGAAGAGACTGGTGCGCTAGATCAGATAGCCCATACACTGCTGAATAAATTTGGTAACGACAAAGCCCACTGGGCGATGACCTTTACTGGCTTTATCTGTGCGCTCCCCCTCTTCTTCGACGTTGCTGTGGTACTGCTGATTGGCATCGCCTTTGCCGTAGTTCGTAAAGGGGGCGGCAGCGTCGTTAAAATTGGTATTTCACTGCTCGCGGGTATTGCTACCTGTCAGGCGTTTCTTATCCCTGCACCTGGGCCTATTTTGGTCGCTTCACAGCTCAATGCCGACTTTGGCTACATGATAGTCTTTGGTCTGCTGGCATCGATTCCGGCGATGATTCTAGGCGGTCCACTCTTTGCCAGTCTCATCTCGCAAAAAGTCCATGTTGAGCTACCAGCCCACGAGCAGCAAGAAAAAGGTGAACGAGAAGGTGGACCTATCCCCTCATTCGCGCTATCAATCAGTATTGTGATTTTTCCACTGCTGCTTATCGGTTTGAAGACGGTGGTGTCGCGCTTTATTGATGAAAAATCCGATCTGCATAATTGGCTCGCCTTGATAGGTCATCCCTTCACCGCCATTTTGCTGGCCTGTTTAATCGCATTCTATGTGCTGGGCGTGAGACGTAATATTCCCAATGACCGCATCATGGAAATCTGCAGCAGTGCGCTCCAACCTGCGGGGGTTATTATTCTCGTCACCGGTGCTGGCGGCGTGTTCAAGCAAGTGCTGATTGATTCGGGTGTCGGCGATGCGTTAGGGAATATGCTGGCAGGTTCGGGATTACCGATTGTGATACTGGCATTTATTTTGTCGGCGTCGGTGCGCGTGATCCAAGGGTCGGCAACCGTGGCTATGTTAACGGCTTGCGGCCTTATCATCCCGATACTTGAGCCATTGAACTTAGATGGTGCTCAATTGGCGGCGATTACGATTGCCATTGGCGGTGGTTCGATTGTGCTCTCGCACGTTAATGACTCAGGCTTCTGGCTCGCTAACCGTTTTCTTGGATTGTCAGAAAAACAAACGCTGCAAACCTGGACGGTAATGGAGACCATTATTGGCACGACGGGCGGCATAGTTGCAGTCATCATCTCTGCATTTCTCTAACGCTAGCCAGTGATCAAAAACATTAGACATTAGGCATTAGCCGTTAAGCGAAAGTTCAAGGGGAAGTCTACAATGTTTCCCCTAAATCAATACGATAGCCCAGATCGATAACCGATTCTGCTATCTCTTTGCCATTTAATCGGTCTAATAACTCAGTGGCAGCAATTCGACCGATCTCCTTTCTTGGGGTAATAATGCTCGCCAATTTTGGCGTCATGGATTGCCCTATATCATGGCCATGAAACCCTGCAACGCCTATTTGTTCTGGGATCTTGATGCCTTGTCTTTGACACTCAAATATCACCCCCGCAGCCAAATCATCGTTAGTGCAGAAAAAGCTATCCACATAGGGATATTTCGCTAAGGTTTGTTGCAATAACGACGCCCCCAAGGAAAACGATGAAGCCTCATTGGTGGTCATCGTCAAAGGTGTGAGCTTGGCTTCCTGCATCGCTAACTCGTAGCCTCGCATCTTAAGCTGAGTGCGAATATCCATGCGCGCGCCTAAGTAAGCAATGTGGCGATAGCCTTGTGCAATCATGGCCTTAACCATTTCGCATGCAGCCGCTGTGTTATCAAAACCCACACACTGTTGAATCGAAGGCGACACACTATCCATCATTTCGATGACCGGAATGCCCGCCGTTTCAATCATTCGCACGGTACGCGGCGTGTGGTAACTTTCGGATAAAAGTAAGCCATCAATATTGTAAGAAAGCAGTGATGCCACCCGCTCCTCTTCTAATTCTGCCTGATATCCGTAGTGAGCCAGCATGGTTTGATAACCGCGTTTGCCGGTCACATTCTCGATACCGCGCAGCACTTCGGCAAACACTTGGTTGGTTAACGACGGCACTAACACACCAATGGCGCGGCTGGTTGCTTGCGCCAAAATTTCCGGCGCGCGATTAGGAATATAACCTAAGGTTTCTAGTGCGATAGCTATCTTTTCTTGAGTGCTTTGCGCCACTCTTGTTGGATTTTTTAAATAGCGGCTCACCGTCATTTTGGTGACCCCAACTTGATCGGCAACGTCTTGAAGAGTGGGTCTACGCTTTTTATTCATAGTATCTAATGTTAGTTGACGAACCGCGGATATGGGTGAGATGTATAGCTAAAATATCGAATATAAACAAATAGTAGACATAAGCATCAGACGAGATTTTATAATAGTTCGCCCTGCGATACCAGTTAGGACTCTTTTATCGCGGCGCCGCTCATTGTAAGCATTTATCGGTAAAGATGATGAGGGGCTGATAACAAAAAGCTCAAGTGCTAGCCCGTATATACATTAACTTATTTCAGACTGAGCTAAGGCAAACATACTGGCAAAATTGTGGCGAAATCAAAAAGGATTGTAAAAAAGGAGAGTATTGCGGGATGATAGTGCTAGCTAGGCCGCTCCTAACTTATGTCTGGAGCGGCCTTTGTACATTATTGTGATAGCTAAAAGTGATTACTTAGCCTGTTGGCGACCTTGGGATGGCTTACCTGCTGGTTTACCACCACTTTTTGATGGATTGTTGCCTTTAGCACTACTTTTAGCCTGAGAGCCTCCGGCCTTAAAACCAGACTGCCCGAAGGGCGCTTTTGCTCCCGGACGGCTCGAATGTGCTCCGCTAGGTTTAGAACCCGTTGGCTTAGCGCCATTCGCTGCAGGTTTTCCACCTTTGCTGGCCGGTTTTGATTCCGCACCAACTTGAGCTTGCGCGCCGCCTTTAGCCGTACCTTTAGATTTGCCATCGCCCTTGCGATCATCGAATTGATTACCCGAGAAGCGCGTAAAGGCTTTTTGGCCTTGGTTAGCATCTTTCATCCACTTAGGTCCGCGCTCATTTCGACCTTCTGGCGGCACTAATTGATGTGGGCTATTGCCGATCAAGTCTTCACGCCCCATGGCAGTTAACCCTTCACGGATCAATGGCCAACCCGCAGGATCGTGATAACGCAGCAATGCTTTATGCAAGCGACGTTGACGCCCTTTCTTCGGCACAGAGACCACTTCGCTGGTGTGCTTGACGTTTTTCAGCGAGTTTAACTCGGTATGATAAATCGTGGTCGCATTCGCCATCGGTGACGGATAGAAGTTCTGTACTTGGTCGAGCTTGAACTTACGTTCCTTCAACCACAGCGCTAAGTTCACCATATCTTCGTCGGTCGTGCCCGGATGCGCCGAAATAAAGTAAGGGATCAGGAACTGCTCTTTGCCCGCTTCCTTCGAAAACTTATCGAACAATTCTTTAAACTTATCGTAGGCGCCCATGCCAGGTTTCATCATCTTGCTGAGCGGACCTTCTTCCGTATGCTCAGGGGCGATTTTTAAGTAGCCGCCCACATGGTGCTGCACTAACTCTTTAACGTAAGCCGGATCTTCAATTGCCAAGTCGTAACGCACGCCAGAGGCGATCAATACTTTCTTGATGCCAGGTACCGCACGTGCCGCGCGGTACAGGTCGATAGTGTGTTTATGATCTGTGCCTAAGTGGCCGCAAATCGATGGGAACACACAAGAAAGACGGCGACAGGTTTTTTCGGCCTTTTCGCTAGTACAACCTAAACGATACATGTTGGCGGTTGGGCCGCCTAAATCGGAAATCACTCCAGTAAAGCCTGGCACTTTTTCCTGAATATCTTTGATTTCTTTAACAATCGACTCTTGTGAGCGACTCTGAATGATGCGGCCTTCATGTTCGGTAATCGAACAGAAAGAACAACCACCAAAGCAACCACGCATGATGTTGATAGAAGTCTTGATCATGTCATAGGCAGGGATTTTTTCCTTGCCATAGATAGGATGAGGAATGCGCTGGTAAGGTAAATCGAATACGGCATCCATCTCATCGGTATTAAGCGGCCATGCGGGCGGATTCACCCAAACGGCGCGATCACCATGGGGTTGGAATAACGCACGGGCACAACCTGGATTTTGCTCTTGGTGCAAAATCCGTGAAGCATGGGCATATAAATATTTGTCTTCAGAGACTTTTTCAAACGCGGGCAGCAGCACATAGGTTTTATCCCATGGCTTAGGTTTAGGCGGCTGAACGCTAATTGGCTTAGGGGCTTCGTTATCGAATATCTTTACATCCGACGGGCCAGACAAGTTAGCACAACCCACATCGTCGGCGCCGTAAGGATTCGGCAGCGGCTCTATCTTGTGCAGTTGGTCAATCTTGCGCGAGTCCATACCGCGCCATTCGGGCAGCGGCTCTTTACGGATAACCGCAGTGCCACGCACATCGTGCAGCGAGCTAATAGGTTCACCGGCAGCTAAGCGGCGTGCCACTTCAACTAAAGGACGCTCGGCATTGCCGTACATCAGAATGTCGGCCTTGGCATCGAAAATCACACTGCGGCGCACTTTGTCCGACCAATAATCGTAATGGGCGATGCGGCGTAAACTGGCTTCAATACCGCCAATGATCACAGGCACATCTTTAAAGGCTTCTTTACAACGCTGGGTGTACACAGTCACAGCGCGATCTGGGCGCTTACCGCCAATATCGCCAGCGGTATAAGCATCGTCAGAACGTAAGCGACGGTCAGCAGTGTAACGGTTGATCATCGAATCCATGTTGCCGGCGGTGACGCCAAAAAACAGGTTTGGACGACCCAATTGCATAAAGGCGTCTTTGCTAGACCAATCAGGTTGGGAAATAATGCCGACTCGGTAACCTTGGGCCTCTAACATACGGCCGATCACTGCCATGCCAAAGCTTGGATGATCCACATAAGCATCGCCTGTGACTATGATAATGTCACAGCTATCCCAGCCAAGCTTATCCATCTCCTTGCGGGACATAGGTAAGAAAGGCGCAGTGCTGTCGCCTGTAGCCCAATACTTGGGATGACTAAAGAGTGTGGATTCAACTTGCATCGATTGTGACCCGAAAACGTAATGTCAAATAAAGGCGTCACTGAAAAATAAGTTACGCCAATTTAGGGACGCGGAGTATAGCAGGCAATGGGGGATAAGTGCGATTAAAAAAACATCAATCAAGGCGTTTTTCAGGGTATTTGAGCCTGAAGCCTAATACCCCTAAATCCGCTATGGATATGGCTTAGGGCGGAATCGACCGCCCAATCCCAAGCGTCTAGAGACCCTTTCCTAATCCTTGAACAAAATGCAGCAAATTCACCAATGCCAAACTGATGATCACTATCCAAGTGAGCAATACGCCCCAGAAACGTCCAAAATGGTAACCGCCTTGGCCTTGGGTTAAACCGATAGCATGAAGCAGGCGCGCCACTATCCATACAGTCCCAAAGCAGTGGAGATAAAATACGGGTAAGCCACTGGCTTCGGCCACCAGCATGAGAATCAATACGATAGGCGCATTTTCGATCAGGTTGACATGGACACGATTCGCTAAGGCGAGCGCATTGTTACCCCCATCGCCTAGACCGATTTTCTGACCTCGCCTCAATTTCACGACTCGATAAGCCAAAGCGACAATTAATAGCCCTGTGAGGCTAGCGTAAAGACCCGTTACCATCAAAGACATACCTATTATTCCCCTTATCAAAAAGCTGACTATAGCCCGAGCTGCAAAAATTCAGCAATTTATTTGTATTAAGGTTAAAAGCCGTTAACCTTTTATAGACAAGATAGGTTAATATGCGCGCGTTAATCCCTACAACTTTTTATACAGTGAATACCCCGATTGGATAACGACGAGTTTATCGAAAAACGCAGATTTATCATCAAGCTAGGCAAGGCATTGCATAAGTTTGGCACACCCGCTTATCGCCTAGAAACCCACTTACAAACCGTTGCGCGTACCTTAGGTATCGAAGGCTACTTCCTTATCTCGCCAACTTCGATGACCTTCGTTTTACAACACGATACAGATCAAGAATATAACCATGCCGCTCGGGTGAAGCCCGGCGAACTCGATTTAGGTTCACTCGCCCGCACCGATGAATTAGTCGATGAATTAACTTCGGGTAAGCGCACTTTGGCCGAGGCCTTAGATCGCTTAGAAGAAATCGCCAACAAACCCAATCCCTATGGCCCAGTGTTAACTTGTTTTTCCTTTGGTACTTCTGCCGCCGCCTTTGCCATGTTGATGGGCACAGGTTGGAACGATGTATTTTGGTCGGGGTTATTAGGCTTATTTGTCTATGGCTTGGTATACCGCGCCGAACGCTCGGCACGCATGGCCGAAGTGCTTGAACCCTTCGCCACCATTCTTTGCGCCATCGCCGCCTGCGGCATAGCGCGTATCGATCCCAACATTAATATCCCGGTGGTGATCCTCTCCTCGATCATTATTTTTATTCCCGGCTTAGCGTTGACCTTAGGTCTGGCCGAACTCGCCGCGCGGGATTTGATTTCCGGCACGGCGCGCATCATGGATGCGATTATGCAATTGTTTAAACTGTACTTTGGTGCAGTGCTCGGCATGGCGATTGGTAAAGCCGTGTTTGGCGAAGCGATTCATATCGAGCCAGAAGGGTTGCCGCGCTGGGCAATTTGGTCGGCGGTGCCGATTTTATCTATGGCATTAGTGTTTATCTTCAAGGCACGGATGCAAGATTCGCCTTGGGGCGTATTAGCTGGAATTGTGGCGTTTTTCTCGGCCATGCTCGGCGGACATTATTTTGGTGATTCGGTAGGCATTTTCTTTGGCGCCTTGGCCGTAGGGATTTACTCCAACCTCTTCGCCCGCTGGATGAAAGCTCCCGCCTCCATCGCCCTGTTGCAAGGCATAGTGATCTTAGTGCCCGGCAGTAAAACCTATATCGGACTCAATGCCTTAATCTCGGGTGAGACCATGCTCAATCAGTCCCATATTGGCTCACAAATCTTTTTAATTTTTATGTCGCTGATCGCAGGATTGATTTTTGCCAACGTCGCCGTCCCGCCAAGGCGAACATTGTAACAATTGTGAATTGGGCTGGAGCCCGCGCCCAGCCGCCACCTTAAGTTAACCTTAAGTAAAATCATAAACTTATTAAAATGTTTTCTTGACTAACACCCGCTTTCCATGTGTTATTAAATTGTGAATTGCAGAGTGAAATTGTTTTCGCTGCAGTCGTCAATTTCATGGGAGTGGCCTTTTATGCAGAAATTCATTCAGTATGCATGCATCCTACCTTGTTGTGTTGGCAGCCTAATCAGTGCTGCCCAAGCAGAAGACGCTAAGCTCGCCGATCCGGCAACAAAGGCTCAAGAAACTAAAAAAGTCAGCAAGATCGTCGTAGTTAACAATCCTATTTTTGATGAATCCGATCCCGATGCTTTTTTCATCCACCGCTGGGCGAACGCTTTACACATCAACACCAAAGAATATGTGGTGCTCGATAAACTGACCTTCGGCGAAAATGATACTGTCGCCCAGAAAGACCTCGACGAATCGCAACGGCTATTACGGGCGGTGCCCTATATCCGCGACGCCAAAATTTATGTCGCCGAAAAAGATCCCCTCGCCGATACCGATCCCACGGTTGAATCCGTTGTCGTCGAAACCTGGGATAACTGGTCATTACTGCCAACTGCTAGCCTGAGTAGTTCAGGTGGCGACACTCGCTATTCCTTCGGCGTTAAAGAAGATAACTTACTCGGAACAGGTATTCGCACTCGACTCAAGTACCAGTCCAACGAGTCCCGCAATGGCTATAAATTTGCGTTCGAAGCTCCGCTGAGCATTATCGAACACGGCACAGTTGCTGCCGAGTTTTACGACAATAGCGACGGCCAAGCGAAACACGTTTATGTCAGTAAGCCCTTCTATTCACTCGATACCAATACCATGTATTCGGCTGAGTTTTTAGACGATAACCGTATCGATACGATTCGACAAAATGGGCAAGATATAAATGAATTCGAACACACAGTCGACTACCTCAATCTAAAATATGGTTGGTTAATCAATAAAAACAGTGAGCATCTTTCTCGCTTTATTACCGGTGTTACCCAAGACAAACATGAGTTTGCTAATTCAGATCTCTACCCCAATTCGATGCTGCCTCAAGACAGGGACTTTATGTACCCTTGGGTCGCATACGAGTTTATCCAAGATGATTTCCACGTACTGAATAACGTTCACCTGATATCTAACAACGAAGACTTTAACTTAGGCTGGCATCACTATGTGCAACTCGGCATAGAAACCAACGACATAGGAGATAACAATCCTGTCGGCTACCACGTCAATTGGCAAAGTACTGGCGGCTATAAGTTCGACGACCAACTGTGGCTGTTAGAAATGGGCGGCACTAGCACAATAGGCACAACCCAAAAAGATACTTACAAGGTCGATATCCAAGCCGAATACTTCTATCAAATCAATCCTAAGTGGACAGCCTACGGCAAAGCATGGGCCAGCCTTTCAAAGAACACTTATCTGGATCTGAGCAAAGGGCTGGGGGATGAAACTGGCGTGCGCGGTTATCCAAACGAATACCAACAAGGGGACAATCAGTGGTTATTGACCGCCGAGATACGTAATTACCCTAACATCAACTTATACCAATTGGCTGAATTGGGCTGGGCAGTCTTTACTGATTTGGGCCAAGCCTCCGGCGGCCAACTCGCCGAGAATAACGAAGTCAGTGGTCCACTGGGCAGCATAGGCATAGGCGCGCGAATTTATTCTTCTCGCTCCAGCTATGGCAACGTCGCCCATATCGATTTTTCACTCCCTTATACGGGCGGCGAGTCAGTGAACAGTTGGGAATGGCGATTCCTAGTGAAACGCAGTTTTTAGCGGCTGATTTACGAATTGCGAATAAGGTAGGGCGCTGAGTTAAAGCGCATTGATAAGATATTGATCTACAGAGTCATGCCGTTTAGCCCTACAAAACCAAACGCTAACCGTCCAGAGAATAACTGGGCAGTTAGAGTTTGGTCATCCAACGCAGACCGAAGGTACTACGCAACAGTTTTACTGTGCTGTTGTGGCGCATTTGAAACAGACAACCCAAGCTAAAACTGACAATAAGGCCGGGGGTCGAACCGATAAAAGCACGACCGCTTTGCGCTAGTTGTTGTTTCCTCACCTGCAATAACTCATGCTGCAGCTGACCTTGTTCGGTGAGCACAGTGAGCTTCAATTGCTGTTTTTTCAGTAACTGTTGCACTAGCATTGTTGATCTTCCTGTTGTTTGTTGGCTGAGTGTTGAGTAGAAAACAACAGCCGTAACTGCTGCCAAGTCTTTGAGAAACCCGCTTGCGACAGTACATAGCTCAGGCTACGCCAACACCAAATCAATAACACAAACTGCAATACCACTAACGCGCTCGCGGTAATCAACAACGAGCCGCTCAGTTGAAACAGCAAATAGCCCAGCAACAACAAGATACTGCCCCAGAATAGGGTAATACCCGTCCCAAAACAGACAACCAAAGCCGCAGCAACAATCAAGCTGCGACCCGTTAGCTGCCATTCTGCCGTTGCTATTTTCCCTGCCAAATTTAACTGATTGATATAAGCTTGCTTCACCGAACTGCTCAGTGCCGCTATCTCAGCCAATTGCTCAATGGCTTGATCAACCACTTTATTCTGGGCAGCGGATGCTGGCTGCCCAGTGGATTCAGCATGCTGGGCAGGTCTTTGCTCTGGCGCCTCTGACTGTGCACGGTTTTGCATAACCCCACCTTAGCGACGGCGTAACAAGGCCGTCAACACTACACCAGCAGCAAACGCTATCCCGGCTGTGGCCAGAGGATTTTGCGCTGCCAGCTCACGGGTTTTACTGTAAGAGCTTTGCAGTTGCTGTTTGATTTCCTCTTGCTTGTGCGCCAGCGTTTCCTGCGAGCTGGCGGCGGTTTTACGCAAAGTATCCTCTGCAACAGCGGCTTTCTCTGCCACAGCGTCAACGGCATGATGCGTCACTTCGCTGGCTTTCGCTGTGGTTGGCGAATTTAACGCGCCGTTATCTTTACTGTTAGTTTGTTCTGTTACACTTTTTGAACTAGCCATTAGCAGACTCCTTGATGAACCGAGTGCAATGCAACAAAATGCTGCACTTTGCATACAAACCAATGCAATGGCTAAGCCAATTGATATAAGCAAATAAAAACAAAAGCTTAGATTAAAATCATTTATATCCTTGCCCTCAGTTAACGGTAGATGTTACCTACATAGGGTAATTTTTACCTGCAGCGAAGAATGATAAAGAGAGCGACAGAACAGAGAACTAAATAGGATATAGATTGGATACGGACGGGGAATTCAACACTTTGATTTTTAATGGTTTAAAAAGTAACGGTCACTTAAAACTGCAACAGTTAAAAAACAAAAAGCCCGTTTGTCATTACGACAAACGGGCTTTTTGTTGAATGAGGTGAGTTGGCCGATAAGCCGGGTCCTGTCTTGGACAGTCATTCATCTAGGCCTGCAATCGCTCACAGGCTCAAGCGACCTACCCGGTTCCAACGCGAGCCACGCCATACGGAACCCTATTTGGTCTTGCTCCGGGTGGAGTTTACCTTGCTACGAACTATTGCTAGCCGCACGGTGCGCTCTTACCGCACCCTTTCACCCTTACCGACCTGATAAATCAGGCAGGCGGTCTACTCTCTGTTGCACTTGTCGTCGGTTCACACCGCCCAGGCGTTACCTGGCACCCCGCTCTTTGGAGCCCGGACTTTCCTCCCCGTTCTTACGAACGCGGCGACTGTCTGGCCAACTCGGCGCGGATTATAGCCTAAGCCACCCTGATGCACCACAGATAATCCGCTCGCGGCCGTTTTAGCGCTTATAAATCAGACTCTAGGCCGTATTTATACAAGGCATTCTTTTTAAGTCCATGAATTTGCGCGGCAATTGCAGCGGCTTTCTTCAATGGCAATTCTTCACATAAGAGTTTGAGCGTGTTGATGGCGACCGTGGGAATCGCCTCGTCATCACTCAAATGGTAGCCATGCACCATAAGAACGATTTCGCCCTTCTGCTGATTAGGGTCAGTACTCACTTTAGCGAGCACTTCTGAAACGGGGCCAGATAAAAAGGTTTCGAAGGTTTTCGTCACTTCGCGCGCCATCACCACATGGCGATCACCGCCCAGCACTTCGACCATAGTCGTCAAGCTATGCTCGATGCGGTGGGGTGATTCATAAAAAATCAGCGTGCGCGGATCTTCTTTCAGTGCCAATAACTTATCGGCGCGGGCTTTTTCTTTTGAGGGCAAAAAACCTTCAAAAGTAAAACGGTCCGATGGCAAACCAGAGGCGCTTAAGGCCGTAATCGCCGCGCAAGGGCCCGGCAAAGGGATCACATTAAACCCAGATTGGCGCACATGTGAGACTAAGTGGTAACCAGGATCAGAAATCAACGGCGTACCCGCATCGGAAATTAATGCGATCGACTGACCCGCTGCAAGCTGATCGACAATCCACTGGGCACGCGCACGCTCGTTGTGGTCATGCAAGGCCGTAGTTTTAGTGGTAATGCCGAAGTGGCTCAACAACTTACCGCTGTGGCGAGTGTCTTCACAGGCGATCAATGAAACCTGATTCAGCACCTCTATTGCCCGCGAGCTCATATCGCCCAAATTACCTATGGGAGTAGGAACTATGTAGAGTGCGACGCTTTGGTCCATATATACCTCTGTAATGACAGTGCCAAGACTTTCGTCAAGCGCGAGAGAAGGTTAAACTAGAGGCCGCATCTTACCAGAGTGAAGCCCAGTGTTAAAAAGCCTGAATACAACTAAGTTCGTTTCCGTGGCCATTTTATCGGTAATCTTGGCGGGTTGTGGTGTTTCATCGCCCAATTCCACTGGAACAACCGCCACATTGGCTACCTCATTAGCATCCGCACCTTTGACGGCAAATGTCTATTTGGCGCAAGCGGCCAATAGTAAAGATCCGCAGCAGCGCGATACTAATCTGCTGCTAGCAGCCCATGCCTATATTAATGCCAATGACTATGCCGCGGCGCAGAAGCTACTCAAATCGATACTGCCGAGCTTAACTCAGAGCCCAACATTACTGGCCGAACATAAATACTTAACTGCACGTGTGCTTGAACACACGTCTACCTACAGTGATGCCCTTAAAACCTTAAATTATCCAAGTAATTGGAGCCTGCCAAGCTGGCAGATGACGGCCTATCACCAGTTCAAGGCGCATTTATATCAATTGAATAAACAGCCAATTGAACAAGTACGCGAGTTGAGTTTACTGACAACTTACTTGCCACCCGCCCAAGCCAACGAAATGAATAACACCATTTGGCAAGTGCTGCAGCCGATGCACGAACAAACCATAAAGACGTTTACCCAAGATGCTAAAAGTCCAGTGTTTGCAGGCTGGTTACAACTGGCTTATATCGCTAAGCATTATGCCGTCGATCCCACCCAGTTAGTGCGCTACTTAGGTGAATGGCAAAAGCAGAACCCTTATCACCCAGCTGCGGCAAAATTGCCTGCCGATTTAGACAGAGCCCTCAACGCTAAGCCTTTTACACCGAAAAACATTGCCGTGCTGTTGCCGCTGACGGGCCCAAGAGCAAACGCCGCCAATGCGATTCGCCAAGGCATATTAGCAAGCTATATGGCGAAGCAAAACGATAAAGTCGCAGTGAATTTTTACGATACTGCCAACGATGCGGCGAGTGCGTATCAACAGGCGCTGATGGCGGGAGCCGAGTTTATTATTGGCCCATTACTGCCGACTGAAATCGAACAACTGCAAGTGATGAATGCGGCAAATACTGCCGCCACTAATGCGCTGGCCAATGCTGCCAACCCAGACAAAACGGCCAATACGGTTGCAGCGGCTCCTGCTGCGCCTGTACCACAACTCTTTTTGAATCAAGTTGATAAGTTCACACCCGATCCAAACAAATTCTACTTTGCACTGTCGCCAGCCCAAGAAGCAGCCGATGCCGCCGAGCATTTATATCAAGATGGCGTCACTATGCCATTGCTGCTCGCCAGCAATGATGCCCTTGGCAAACGTATGGCCGAGAGCTTTATTCAAGCGTGGAAAAAGAAGAGCGATAACGTCGTCGAAGTCTATTACTACGATGGCGGCGACAAAATGAAAACCACAGTGCAAGATGCCCTTGGCGTGCGTGATAGCCAAGCCCGTATAGCACGCATCAAGGAACTGCTGGGTAACTCAGTGCAGGCTGACTTCCGCTCACGCCAAGATATTGATGCTATCTATATGATTTCAACGCCGCAGGATCTGACTCTGCTCAAGGCCTTTATCGATGTTAACTTCAGCGTATTCACTCAACCTGTGCCCTTGTATACCTCAAGCCGCAGCCGAGTTGAGAACGAAAGCACACAAACGGCGCAGGATTTAAATAACCTCACCCTCAGTGATGCCCCTTGGCTGATGCAAAACGGCGAAGAAAACCTAATGGTTAACACACTATTTTCGGGCTGGAATAACAGTCAGAAACGTTTGTTTGTTATGGGTTATGATGCGATGGACTTGATCGGCCGTTTAGCACAAATGCGCTCATTTACGGGCTACCAATTCAATGGCCGCAGCGGCGCTTTATCGGTTAACCCAGATGGCATAGTAAACCGCCAATTAAGCTGGGGACGTTACCAAAGAGGCAGCTTCCGCCAGCTATGACACTCGGACAACAGGCAGAAGCGCACGCACAACGTTACCTTGAACAGCAAGGGTTAACTTTTGTCGAACGTAATGTCCGCTATCCGTTTGGGGAAATTGATTTAATCATGCGCCATAAAAGCCATTGGGTATTTGTTGAAGTAAAATATCGCTCGGCAACCCAATATGGCGGCGCATTACAGGCTTTAAGCACGGCGCAAATAATGCGGATTCGCAAAGCGGCCAATCATTATTTGCAACTCAATCGGCTCGATGTGCCCTGTCGTTTCGATGTCATCGCCATGGAAGCCGATCAAATTCATTGGCTCGTCGATGCCTTTTAAGCGCCAATAGTGCGAGAGTAGTGCCACAAATTATTTTTAACGTCTGTGCCTCAACACGCTTGTGGAAATATGGCATGATAGCAACACTTTATCCTGAAAGGATTTATCCATGTTAGAACGCATTAAAGACAGCTTTACTGAATCTATTCAGACAAAAATCGATGCAGCCGAAGCACTGCCAGAATCAATCGCCAAAGCGGCCGAGATGATGGTGCACTGTCTTTTGGGTGGCAATAAAATCCTTGCTTGCGGTAACGGCGGCAGTGCTGGCGATGCACAACATTTCTCAGCCGAACTGCTAAACCGCTACGAGATTGAACGCCCACCCTTACCGGCCATCGCCCTGTCTACTGACACTTCAACCATCACAGCTATCGCCAACGACTATAGCTATGATGAGATTTTCTCAAAACAGATTTTTGCCTTAGGCCAACCGGGCGACATTCTGCTGGCGATCTCCACCAGCGGTAACTCAGGTAACGTGATTAAAGCCATGGAAGCCGCATTAAGCCGTGACATGACGATCGTTGCACTAACGGGTAAAGATGGCGGCGCTATGGCAGGCCTGCTGAGCGTGGGCGATGTGGAAATCCGCGTGCCTTCAAACGTCACCGCACGTATTCAAGAAGTGCACTTATTGGTGATCCACTGCCTGTGTGACAACATTGACCGCACACTATTCCCGCAGGACGAGCAGCAATGAGACACGCTGCCCCGCTGTTAATGGTTTGCTTGCTGCTACAAGGCTGCGCCGGTGCCGTTATGGTGGGCGCAGTGAGTGGCGCTATGATGGCCAACGATGAGCGTACTGTTAAGACACAGATTGATGATACTAATACCGATTTTAGGATCACTAGTGCGCTACTAGAGCAAGAAGATCTTAAAAAACAAACTAATATCACTGGTGTGTCCGTCAATGGCAATGTGCTTATGATAGGCCAAGCCCCTAACTCTACGTTAAGGGATAAAGCCATCAAGGTCGTACAAGATCTTAAGCTAGGCGGCAAGATCCACAATCAGATCCGCATTGGCAACCCAACTTCTTTCACCACACGCAGCAACGACACTTGGATCACCACCAAAGTGAAGGGGCGCATGCTAAACGAGAAAGATTTGGATATGACTCGCATTAAAGTCATCACTGAAAATGGTGAAGTCTTTTTGCTCGGCGTTATCCATCGCTCGCAAGCAGACTTAGCCGTTGATATCGCCCGCAATACAGCAGGCGTGCGTAAAGTGGTAAGAGTATTTGAATATACAGAGTGATTTTACAATTTGAGCAGGTTGTAATTTGAGCGTAGTGGAAGTTAAGCCTAAGTCGCGAGTCAACTCGTACACTTAGGCTTAAACGCTCACCATTATTTCCCCGCTAGCGTATCCGCTATCTTAGGTGTCGATTTTGATAACAACGACCCTAGCCAAGGTAAAAACAACGAAGGCAACACAATCAAAGCGGCGCCAAGCCAGCTTAAATTATCCAACCATTCATCGAACAACAACCAGCCTAAAAAGACTATAAATAACAAGCCACTATATTCCGCAATCGCGATATCGCTCGCCTGAGCTTTACGGTAGGCCAGCACACAAAACCAGTGATATACAAGTAAGAATACGTTGCTCAGCAATGCCACGCCCACCAGCTCCCAACTCAAACCTTCAATGCCCTGAAACGCCGCAATCACTAACGTCGCCGGAATACCCAGCAAGTTATACAACATCAGCGTTAATACGGGATGTTCAGCATGGGGCACTTTTTTCAGCGCTAACTGATTCACTGCAAAGGTAAAAGCAGAAAATAGCACAGCAATGCCATACCAGTTCATTTCACTCGGTCGCAGGATAATCAAAATACCGACAAAACCTAAGCCTGTGCAGATGGTCTGGGCAACAGTGATCCGCTCTCTCAGGAAAAAATACCCCATCAAGATGATCATCAAAGGCGCCGAGTAAAATAATGAACTAACCGTCGCGAGTGGCAATGCCATCAAGCCAATAATTAAAAAAAGCGCGCCAACCGAGCCTATGTTGGCACGCCAAAGGTGAACTGAAATATGTGTCGTCATTGGCCGCTGTGAATACAGCCACACTGGCAACAGCATAAAGACTGAGGAAATCTGCCTGACAAGGAGGAAAGTCGAGGCATTTGCATCGTCCGGCAACCACTTGATCGACACATCATAGAAGGCACTGAATAGATTACCTACTATCAATAAAATCAAACCGATAACAACTGGGCGTTGCATTTTTTAACATCCATAAATCTCAATGGCGGCATGATAATCCTCCCAAAACTTAAGCTGAAATGATGCTTTCTCATGCTAGATGAATTAAATTCATACTAAAGCCTTTAGATATTGAAAATAATGAGAAAGCTACCACCATTACGCGCTCTGCAAGTGTTTGAGGCCGCCGCCAGACAGCAGCATTTTTCTAAGGCAGCCGATGAACTGTGCATCACCCAAAGTGCGGTTTCTCACCAAGTGCGGGTATTAGAAGAGTATTTTGGCGAGCAACTGTTCGACCGCCAGGGGCGTAAACTGCAGTTAACCCCAAAAGGACACGGACTATTTCTAGAGTTAGAGCGGATATTCAACGAGTTAAGTGATCTTAATTTGAAGGTGCGCGACACGCCAAATCAGCAGCTGTGCTTAGCGGTTTACAGTTCCTTCTCGGTGAAATGGTTGATCCCCAGACTCGCCGATTTTCGCCGCCAATATCCGAGCGTGAAAATCCGCCTCGAGATGATCACCCAAGATCCTGATCTCAGCACTAGCACGGCGGATATCTTCATCGCCGGTAAACTGAATCAACGCGGCTATTGGCAACAGTTACTCCACAAAGAGCGGTTAATCCCAGTGTGCAGCCCAAATTTCTACCTTAAATGGCGCGACATTAGCCTGAGTAATTTCCAGCAACAAGCCCTGCTGGTTGTCGATGAAGGCCCACTCGGACTCGACTGGCACAAGTGGTCATCGGCGCACCAGATCCCACTCGATAACGAACAGCAGCATGTGTTTAGTCATATTGTGATGGCAATTGAGGCGGCGATTGCAGGCCAAGGCTTAGCCCTAGCGCCGGACTTTATGGTGGCTGGCGATATCACCACGGGGCGTTTAGTCGCTTTGAATCTTCCCGATGTGCATACAGGATTTGAATTTACTTTCTTTTGTAAACAGCGCCGTTTATCTGAGCCTGCGATTGCCGCCTTCTCATCTTGGCTAAAATCACAGGCCTAAGGTGAACGTCCAGACACAAAAAAGCCGACGCTGACGTCGGCTTAATTTATCGATATCGATTGATTACACTAACAAACCAATCTTCTCGTACACTTTTTTCAATGTCACTTCGGCGCGCGCCTGCGCACTTTCAGCGCCAGCTTTCATCACTTGGTCTAAGTAAGCACGGTCGGCACGAATCGCGCGGTAACGCTCTTGCAGCGGCGCTAACATGCTCACAACCGCTTCGCCTGCTGCACCTTTCAAATGGCCATACATCTTGCCTTCAAACTCGGCTTCTAGGCTTGCAATGCTTTGTCCCGTCACACCCGACATGAGACTCAGCAGGTTAGAAACGCCTGGCTTATTGTCCATATCGAAACGCACGACTGGCGGCTCATCACTGTCTGTCATAGCTTTTTTCAGCTTCTTCAGCACGGCTTTTGGATCTTCTAGCAGGCCGATGACGTTGTTACGGTTCTCGTCTGACTTAGACATCTTCTTCAGCGGCTCCTGCAACGACATCACTTTCGCGCCATGTTCAGGAATAAACGGCTCAGGAATGGTGAAAGTATCACCGTAGGCATTGTTGAAGCGAGTCGCGATATCACGCGTTAACTCAAGGTGTTGCTTCTGATCTTGACCAACTGGGATTTCGTTCGCTTGATAAATCAGAATATCCGCCGCCATCAGCACTGGGTAACCAAACAGACCCACGTTGATGTTATTAGCATGCTTTTGTGACTTATCTTTAAACTGCGTCATACGACTCAACTCGCCCATTTGGGTGTAACAATTTAATGCCCAACCCAATTGCGTGTGTTGTGGCACCTGTGACTGGATAAACACTGTGCTCTTTTTAGGATCGACGCCACAGGCCAAATACAGGGCTAAGGTGTCTAAACAGGCTTCGCGCAACGCTTTAGGATCTTGACGCACGGTAATGGCATGCAAGTCGACCACACAATAGAGGCAGTCGTGGCTATCTTGCATCGCAACCCATTGACGCAATGCACCCATGTAGTTACCTATGGTTAATTCGCCGGACGGCTGTGCACCGCTGAGTACTATGGGTTTGGTCATTACGTCATTGCTCCACTATCTATATATAAAAAGACTATAAAAAAATCGACTAAAAAACGGGTAAACACGCATTACTTAGTAGGTTTTACCCAGTTCAAAATCTCACTAAATTGCTCACATACGGCATCTGGGCCACTGAGCCCAATATCTTCACCGTAGTTGTAGCCGTAGGTCAAGCCGATTGACGCTATCCCAGCCGCTTTCGCCGCTAAAATGTCGTTTTTAGAGTCGCCGACCATCAATAACGCCTCTTTATCCAATTGCCACTCATGTAATAAGTGCTGTAGCGGCAAAGGATCGGGCTTCATCTTAGCTAAGGTATCGCCACCTAACACTAAGCTGAAAAAGTCATTAATCCCAAAGGCATTGAGTAATGGCAAGGTAAAACGATAGGGTTTATTGGTCACAACGGCGAGCTTAAAACCTGCATCGAACAAGGTTTGCAGCACTTGATGCACGTCGCTATACAGCGCACTGTGCTTCTCAAGATTCTCTTGATAGTGATGCATAAAAATCGGCATGGCCGCATCAAGCGCGGTTTGCTCAACATCCGATCCCAAGGCATGGGTCATGGCGCGGCGCATCAACATCTCGGCGCCGTTACCGACCCAAGTACGCACTTGGGCCTCAGAGCAGCTCTTCAAACCTAACTCGGCTAAGGCTTCCTGCGTGGCAACGGTTAGGTCAGGCACGCTGTCGATCAGCGTGCCATCAAGATCAAACGCTATCGCTTTAATCTTATCCCACATACCTATGCCCCAACTTTAGCAAGTTCGGCACGCATCTCATCAACAACGGTTTTGTAATCTGGCTTGCCGAAAATGGCAGAACCCGCAACAAACATGTCGGCACCGGCGGCCGCGATTTCGGCAATATTGTCGACCTTAACGCCGCCATCCACTTCTAAGCGAATATCAAAACCGCTGGCATCGATACGCGCACGCACTTGACGCAGCTTATCTAAGGTCGATGGAATAAAAGATTGCCCGCCAAAACCAGGGTTCACCGACATCAATAAAATCACATCCAGCTTATCCATCACATGGTCGAGATAATGCAATGGTGTGGCAGGGTTAAACACGAGACCCGCTTTACAGCCACACTCTTTGATCAACTGAAGTGTGCGATCGACGTGTTCGGAAGCTTCTGGATGGAAAGTAATAATAGACGCGCCCGCCTTAGCAAAATCAGGCACAATGCGGTCAACTGGCTTGACCATCAAATGCACATCAATATCGGCGGTAATACCGTAGTTACGCAGCGCTTGGCACACCATAGGGCCAATTGTTAAGTTAGGAACATAGTGATTATCCATCACATCAAAATGCACTACGTCGGTCCCCGCATCTAACACGGCTTTTACATCATCGCCCAAACGGGCAAAATCGGCAGATAAAATCGATGGAGCAATCAAGAATGGACGCATAAAACACTCGCTGCTATTTGGATAAAAAGTGCCTTATTTTACCCTGAGCTAAGCTAAGCCTCTATAGCTAAAGCCACATTTCTGGCAATTGATACGCGATGTAGCAGTCAGCAAAGCAACACATTCTGCAACTATCGTAGTCAATTGGGGTCTAGATAAGATGAAATTTGCTAACATTTGCGCGCATTTTGGCGGCAATTGATAAATTTTTGTTCATAAACTAGGCGAGTTTGTTATACTCGAGGCGCAATGCTGGTTCATTTCAAAGGAAGCGTTATGAAGGGGCGGTTTAGTTTGTTTTCACACTATGTTAGGTCGGTGACATTTAAGTCATCTATGATGTTGGCATTCACTGCAGTTGTCGTGGCCACGTTAGCCTTTGGCATTGAAAAACTTACGGAAAATACCGAAACAGCTTCTTGCGCTTGTAGCAGTGACACCCGTTACAATAATGCACTGCCTAGTAGCCATCCCAATAATCGCTGCGCCGATCAAGCACAAACCCTAAGCTGGAAAACGTGGCTCACAGGTAAAAACCGTTCGAGTCAGTTCCACTTTGTCGATCTGCTTGAGCTATTACACGGTCATCAAGATAAGCCTATGGATGATCTCAAACCCACTACGTCGCATCTCGCCTATTAATGCTTAGCCGTATCTGGCAAGTATTCCAAAGCACAGTCGCCGCCTTTTTCGGGGTACAAACTGACGACAATCGAAAAAAAGATTTCCAAACTAGCTCACCATTACCTTATATCGCAATGGGAATCGTGTTGGCAGTCATCTTAGTGGCAAGCCTGATGTTTCTCGTAGGACAAGTGCTCAGCTAAACCTAAGCTATGTCGAACCTAGTCATCCTTTGGATCGTAATTTTCATCATATAACGCCATCAACTCATCCACTTTGTTACGACCACTACCATTTTGGCTAATGTTACGTTGCACTTGGATTTTCGCTAAGTGAGCGCCGCGGTATAACTCGCGAGTCAATGGAATATCGTGATTACTGATCAACACAGGAATACCACGTTCTAGTGCTGTATGGCGCGAATGACGAGCCAGCAGCGCTTGGTCGTCTAGACTAAAGCCAGCACCGACATACGTAGTGAAACTGGATGTGGTAGATAATGGCGCATAAGGTGGATCGCAATAAACCACATCGCCGCTACGTGTCTGTTCAAAGGCTTTTTCGTAACCTATGCATTTAAACTCAGCACGTTGCGCTTTTTCAGAAAAGGCCCAGATTTCCTTTTCGGGGAAATACGGCTTTTTATAGGAACCAAAGGGCACATTGAAGCCGCCTTTACGGTTATAACGGCATAAGCCATTAAAACCATGACGGTTTAGATAGAGGAAATACACGGAACGTTGGAAAGGGTCGCGACATTTATTAAAGTCGGTCCGCACCTGATAGTAAGCGTCTTTTTGATTCATCTCATCAACAAACATTGCCTTAGCCGCGGCAATGTAAGCTTCTGGTTGATGCTTCACAATCTGGTATAACTCAATCAAGTCCTGATTAATGTCACAGAGCAGGTAGCTAGGATAATCCGTATTTAAGAAAACGGATCCTGCACCCACGAATGGCTCGACCAAACGGTCTCCTGTGGGTAAATAACTGGCCAAATCATCCACCAATTTAAATTTACCGCCAGCCCACTTAAGGAAGGCTCTGTGTTTTTTTATCATTTAACTTGATGAATGCCGACAAAAATAAAGGCCATGATTGTACTCTGTTTATTCTGAAATTTCACGATTTGGCAGACTTTCTTCTAGTTGATAATCTTTTAAATCCGCCCACTTTCTTACCCAAGGTTGATCGAGATGATACTCTTTAACCAATTGTGCGGCGGCATTCGAAGCTGACTTGCTATTGCTGTAGTTGCCAACAAGGACAACCCAGCGTTGCTTATGTCGTGCAACGCGAACACCCTCGACATGCTCGATACTCTTTAGTGTCGAACGCAGGGTATCCAATTGAGCAACACTGGCAATCTGTATTGTGTAACCCTTGAGCGGCTTTTGCGTATCAAAGAATACTTTAGTTATCGGCTTTTCAACCTTTGCAGTCGCAGCCGTTACAGGTTGAATCTCTGCGACTTTGGCTTGTGATTTGGTCTCTTCAGGCGGTTTATCCTCACCAAAAGACTTGCTACTCACCTCACCCACACTCACCAAAGCGGCATCGTCAGGCATGGGATGTGGCGCTTCACCGTGGAATTCACTTAAGGGATCGACGGCTTGTTCAGTTTTGGCTTCTTCTGCCGTCTCAATTTCAATCACTTTCGCAGTCTCCGCAGCGAGCTTTAGTTGCTCAGCGCGCAGCATAAAATAGGGCGCTAAAACTTTTTGCCCGTAGGACAAGAATGCGGGTGAATCTATCGATGGATAAGTCACGACCTCTGGAGCTTGCTCTTCAGGAAATGGTTGAGTAACACCAAGCCAAATACCTAGCGCTAACAACATGCTCACAGCTGTCACCATCACAGCTTTATACTTCATCCAAGAAGATGTTTTCTCTGGCGTGCTATGCAAGGCTTTATCTAACAGATTGACCACTTCCTGCGGCGTACCCGTTTGCTTCTCAAGCTGACTACGTACAATTTCCCTTGGCGTAAAAGGATTTTGCTCGCTGTATCTCAGTAACGTTTGATACAAGGCCTCACGCTCGGGCATGGTTAACGGCTCAATATTGATAGGCAATATCTGCCGCCGTAACTGCTCCGGTAATTGTGGCAATAGATCGGCTAAAAATGCCGGTGGAACCGTGAGTGTGACAGCGATATTCTTACCCGCACACTGGATCTGATTGAGAATAATACACTCTGCCCACAAAGCCTTAGGCAATAAATGCGCATCATCGATAATGATATGTAAGGGTTTAGTTTGCGTGCTCGCAAGCCGCAACAGGGTATCGGCGAGGGGAATATCGTCGTCAAAAATCGGGGATGAAATTAACTGGACCAGAATTTTACGGCGGATCTCAGCGTTATCAGCATGCATAGGACAAATCACAAATGCCGCATTGGATTCGTCAAAATCGGTCGCTAATCCGGTCACTAAGGTGGTTTTGCCTGAGCCGCTGACACCAGAAAGCACCAGCAGCTGATCGCTATAACTGGCAACATGATGCATTCTTTGTATGAGGGCTTCCTGAGAAGGAAGCAAGACAGAACCCTGAAACGTCACTCACCCACCACACAGTTTTTATGCGCAGCGAATAACCTGTTCAAGGGTGGATTCTGTGACTTGACTAAACACATCCGCGCGGCCTATAGCCGTTGGGAGCACGAGTCGAATCTGACCGCCTAAAACTTTTTTATCGCGTCGCATATGTTGAATGAAACTGTCGAAATCCATAGATTCCGGCGCACTCACTGGAAGATCAAAAGCTTGTAGTAACTGTATGATACGACAAACTATTGACTCATCGATAAGCCCCAGTGCTTTAGCTGTTTGAGCAGCAAGGACTGTGCCAGCTGACACGGCTTCACCATGCAACCAATTACCGTAGCCCATTTCGGCTTCAATCGCATGACCAAAGGTATGACCTAGATTCAATAAAGCACGTACACCCTGCTCAGTTTCGTCTTGGCTAACTACATCGGCCTTAATCTCACAGCAACGGGAGATAGCATAAACCAATGCTTGGGCATCTAAGGTTTTTAGTGCCGTTACATTATCTTCAAGCCATTGAAAAAAATCAGCATCCCACATGATGCCATACTTGATGACTTCCGCCATTCCCGCCGCAAACTCGCGCGCTGGAAGCGTATGTAAACATAAAGTATCGATAAGCACGATTTGTGGCTGATAAAAGGCTCCAATCATGTTTTTACCAAGAGGATGGTTAACAGCCGTTTTACCGCCGACGGAAGAATCCACCTGCGACAATAGGGTTGTCGGAATTTGAATAAAATCGATCCCACGTTGATAACATGCCGCGGCAAAGCCCGTCATATCACCAATTACGCCGCCACCCAAAGCCACCAGCACAGAATCTCGACCATAGTTTTGCTGCAGCAATGCAGTAAAAATAGTATCTAGATGTGCTAAGTCTTTGAATTGTTCGCCATCGGGGAGGATAACACTCTCTACCTCACCAAACGAAGCCATCGTCTCTTGTATCTGTTTAAGATACAAAGGCGCGACAGTTTCATTGGTGACGATAAGAATACGTTTTTTAAGCAGGTAGCGAGACAAGGTCTCGCCATCACTCATCAAATTCTGGCCAATGTAAATGGGATAACTACGTACACCTAAATCAACCTGAATTTGCTTCATAAATTCTGCCTAAAAACCTAATTGCTCAATGATCTGATTGGCGACAATCTTTGCGCTTTGATCATCGGTTTTGACAATCACATCGGCAATTTCTTCGTACAATGGATTACGGATCTCTGCAAGATTCTCCAACACTTCTCGAGGATCATCCACTTGCAATAATGGGCGTCGCTTGTCTCTTTGAGTACGAGCGACCTGTTTGTCGATAGTGGTTTCCAGATAAACCACAATGCCACGAGCAGACAGATGATTACGGATATCTTTGCTTTGTACTGAACCACCACCGGTGGCAAGGACGATACCTTGTTTTTCAGACAAATCAGCAATAACCTGAGCTTCACGACGACGGAAGCCTTCTTCACCTTCGACGTCAAACACCCAAGCAATATCAGCGCCTGTGCGTTGCTCAATCTCTTGATCTGAATCGTGGAATTCTAAATGCAGCATTTGCGCCAGATGGCGACCAATTGTGCTTTTACCTGCGCCCATAGGGCCTACCAGAAAAATATTACGTTTTTCAGCCATTTCTTGTACGTCTGAATCTTATTGAAAAGTATGCCTATATCGACTCAACATCAAGCCGACCTATATGTTACCTTGCTCTTATGAGACTTGACCGAGGATTATCTCAGCTTAAGGTCTACTATGGCAAGCCATGTGCGCTATTTATGCAAAGAATTGTATACCAGTAATAATAAAGCCAGCAATTACTGCTGGCTTTAGTCGATACATAGCAAGTGCTTAGATCTTCTCACCGACAATTTTCGGGGTGACGAAAATAAGTAGCTCTTGACGCTCATTTTTGTCTGTTGTGTTCCTAAACAAGAAACCAACTAAGGGAATATCACCTAGGATTGGCACTTTACTGACACGGCTAATGAGATTTTGCTGATAAATACCACCAAGTACTATGGTTTCGCCGTTATTAACGAGCACTTGGGTACCAATACGTTGAGTATCGATGGCCACAGCGGGACCCGTTGGAGTATCAACGGTTTTACCCTGAGAATCTTGAGTAATTTCTAGATCTAAAATGACTCGGTTATCAGGCGTAATTTGTGGTGTAACCCGTAGAGATAACACCGCCTTCTTAAACGTGACTGACGTTGCACCACTCGAAGTAGACTGCACATAAGGGATCTCGACACCTTGCTCAATATAAGCCGCCTTTTGGTTAGAGGTGGTAATACGAGGGCTAGCGATGATCTCACCTTTGTTTTCTTGCTCTAACGCACTTAATTCCAAATCTAGAATGGTTCCATCTGCCAATTTAGCGACATGAAAAGCAATACTCGCTGGATTAGTTGCTGCCGCGGGTAAGTTAACATTTAAACGCTGATCGGGGGTGGGGATAATTCCGTTGGCAATATTCTGTGCACCTTCTAATGTGCCAGAAGTTCCCTTGCTACCCTGCTGATCGGTGACACCCCAACGAATACCTAAGTCTTCGGAGACATCATCTTTTACAGTCACCATACGTGACTCGATCAACACTTGGCGGATAGGGATATCGAGCACTTCAACTAAGCGGTGGATGTTCTCAATCGTTTCAGCCGTATCTTTCACCAGTACAGTGTTGGTACGTTCATCGACCGCGACTGAACCTCGTGGTGAAAGTAAGCTCGAATCCGTACTTTTTAATAACTCTGCAATATCGACCGCTTTCGCGTAGTTAATTTGTAAATACTCGGAATAGAGCGGTGCTAACTCTTTAACCTCTTGTTTGTTTTTGAGGTTTTGGCTTTCACGAATTGCCAGCTCTTCGCTCGGCGCCACCATTAAGATATTACCTTCGATACGCTTATCTAATCCTTTGGTTTGAAGAATTAGTTCTAAAGCTTGATCCCAAGGCACATCATCCAATCTTAATGTGATATTGCCTTCCACAGTATCACTGGTGACTAAGTTAAAATTGTTATAGTCAGCGATGATCTGTAGCACAGTCCGTACAGGGATATTTTGGAAATTAAGCGACAAGGTACGGCCATTGTATTTTTTAACATCTTTCTTGGCGGCGACTCTCTCGACTCTATTCATTGAAAGTCTAAAGAGATTATCTTCTTGCTTATAAGTGAATTCATAGTTACCCGCAATATCAATTAATATGCGCGTAGTTAAGTCCTCTTTAAAGGTCTCGAAACTTTTTACTGGCGTGGAGAAGTCTTTCACATCCATAACATACAGAAGATCATTATTAATATCTGTATTATATAACTTCACTTCGAGCTTAGCGCCCACTTGCTCGACATTAGCCGCAACCGAACGATTATTTAGATAGATTAATAATTCACCGCCACCATTATCATTACGACGAAAATCGATATTTTTAATGCTATTAACGAAAGGGTTTTCAGCTTGGGCTTGAGTGCCCGCCACTTCATCGTTGATAGTGAGTCGATATGAATTCCCCATTACTGAACCTTGGTAAGGTTTCACTTTGGACATACCTAAGATGACTTTAAGACGAGTATCTTGCTGCTCAGTGGTGATGTCTGCCACCCCAACCTGATTAATGGATAAACGATCCTTAGATAAACCTGAGATACTGTTATCGAAGGTCAGCACTAGCTCTGCGGGCGAAGCATTTGAATCTATTGCAGGCGGAGCGACCGCATCTTCAAAGACCAATTCTAGCTCCAATTGATGATCAACCAGAGCATGGTATTTAACATCCATTAATCGATTTGCCGCAAAACTCGATGGCAAAATTCCAAATACCAGTGCGATCCCTATAACAGACTTGATTAAGCCTGAAGAAATTAACGGGACTTTTATCGCGGCAGAAGATTTCATTATTTCCTCATCCTTCGCTCGTTATTCTCCAGAAAGTTCTAAATTGCTTGTCCTTTCAGACCAACAACCAGAACCATCTGGAATTAATTCTACTACTTCGACATTTTGTGAAGTAACTTTAGAAATGCGTCCATTAAACAGACCTAAATACTCACCCGCTCCCATCCGATACACACTGCCGTCATTTGTTTCAACTAACGCCCAAGTCGTATCAGCTTCACTTAAGGTGCCGCGCATTTTTAAATTATCTAAAGGATAAGTTTCTAACCGCCCTTTTCGACGCTTTAAATCTGGTTGCAAACAATCCTTGCTGGTATCAACAACCTCTTCCGTTAATTCACGTGAAGGAGGTACAAAGGGGCTACGCATTAACTCGGCTTGATAGGCAAAGTGCTCAAATCTCGGCGGTTCTTTTAAAGGTGGAATATGAGCAACGTGTTGAGCTTTGGTTGTAGTAACAAATAGCTCTAAATCACTGCGATCGCCAACACAACCCGTTAAAAAAAGACACATAGCTATCAGAGGTAAGAACTTCATTATTTCTTCCCCTTCTTAGCAGGCTTTTCAGGCGGTAATTCAGCCCCTTCTTTAAAGCGATAGGTCTTGGCTAAAATGTCCATTGCTAAGTTGCCAGCATCATCGCGCTTAATGGTAAAATCATGAAGGCTGACAATACGTGGCAGTTTTGCTACGCCACTCACCATATTACCTAGCTGATGATAATCGCCCGTCACGGACATTTTGATGGGAAACTCAATATAGAAATCCCGCTGAATTTCAGGCTCCCAATCTAAGCTCTTTATTCGAAGTCCTGCATCGGTCGCGACGAAGGTTAAATCGTCTAGCAAACCAGGCATTTCATTCTCAGAGGGCAGCATCTTCAGCAACTCGGCAAATTGCACTTCCATCGTTGCTAACTGCTCACGATAGAGCTTTAAATTTGCAGCAAGTTGATACTTATTCTTAAAGTCATCTCTGAGTTGTAATTCCCTATCTTGCTCTGCGGTATAAGTATCAACCGAATCTGAAACGACTAAGAAATAACCCGCAGTAAAAACACAAAGTGATAATAGGACCGCGAAAAAGGTTTTAACTTGGTTTGGCCAGCCACCAATATTTTCAAAGTCGATATCATTGAACTGACTTAGATCGAGTTTCATTTACTCGCTCCTTTTGTCATTTTCTCAGGCTCGCCCACATTCGCGCCTTTAATCGTGACTCTTAAACTGAATCGCTGTAATTGCCGTAATTCTTCATTTTGGGTCACGATCGATTGCATATTCGGATCGGTTAGCCATTCAGAGGTTTTTACCTTACGCATCATATTGGCAACGTTATTATTTGATTCGCTACGCCCTTCTATCAGCAACAAACTGCCCTTTTTCTCTAAGCTAGAAAGGTATATTCCAGGGGGCACTATTCGCACTAGCTCATCTAACACATGAGTAGGTAAATTACGGGATTGTTGTAAATTCAGAATAATTTCGGTGCGACGCTCAATGTCTTTCTTACGCTCGGTAATTTTCTTAATCTCAGAAATTTGTGTTTCGAGCAGGCTAATTTCCGATTGCAAATAACTATTACGCGCTTTCTGCTCATCAGTCATAACGTCCAATAGAGATACTGCCACATAGACTAAGACCGCTGACGCTAAAAATACCGCAGCTAGAATACCAATATAATCGCGCTTTTGTTTTTCTCTCGCCTCTTCTCGCCAAGGGAGTAGGTTTATGTTCGCCATTGACCGTAACTCCTCAATGCTAAGCCACATGCAACCATATATTTACTGATTGTAGGTTGCAGTACAGTTTTAACCGACTCATCAGCATGCAGGCACCCTTGAAAAGGATCGGCAATAATAGTGTGGACCCCCAATTCATTCGTCAGTAAATTGGCCATACCTTCTAATTTAGAGGTCCCACCACATAATACGAGGTAGTCAACTTTATCTTTTCCACTCGAAGTACAATAGATTTGCAGCGTACGTTTTATTTGTTGTAATAGCTGAGTTTGGAAAGGTGATAGGACTTCAAACATATAATTTCGTGGTAGGTCGCCTTCAATTTTTGCTTTTTCGGCTTGATCATAAGACATGCCATAAAAGGATAATATTGACTGAGTAAATTGTTCACCTCCGAAGGCTTGTTCACGAATAAAAGTCGTCTCTCCCGCTTCAACTACAGAAAAAGTCGTCATATTGGCGCCAATATCGACCATAGCAACGGCCTTATGTTTCGCTCCTTCGGGTAGCTGCGCCAGAATTAATTCAGCTGCGCGACCTAAAGCATAACCTTCTACATCAACCACTTTAGCCTCAAGTTCTACACTATCGAGCGCATCGACTCTGACATCAATATTGTCGGTGCGGCATGCGCTCAACAACACATCCACTTTGGTAGGATCTGTACTGTTTACACTGAGGGTTTCAAAATCTATGCTGACTTCATCGAGTGAATACGGAATAAGGTTATCGGCTTCGATTTCGATCTGTGCTTCCATTTCCTCCTCGCTCAGCGAGGCGTCCATGTAAATGACTTTAGTCATGACTGCAGAGCCTGAAACACAAACCGCCGCATATTTAACCGATTTAGGTAAATTGCGTTTTATTTGCCTAAGGCATTCGACAACGGCATCAGCATCACGAATATCATGATCGTTAACGGCCCCCTTTTTAATGGGTACCGCCGCATGACTCACTATCTTGTATCCATCAGCAGTCTTGCTCAACAAAATGGCCTTAACTTCATGGGAACCGATGTCAATTCCCACCATCTGCGGAGCCTGACGCTTCCATAAATTTGAAAGCATATCCATTGTCACTTTTTTATTTATATTTCAGTAAAAGAGATTAGCACAAAATCAACTTGTTATACTTACTTGTATCGAATGTTTCATCATTTTACAAACGCTATTTTAAGCTTCTCACGTTTTTACTTCACCAAGAGGTGTACGCCTTATATACTGTCGCACTTAACGGAACATTAGGATAAATTTTGGTGAAGTGGTTAAAACGTATTGTTATAGCACTATTCAGTCTAGCCCTTTTGGGAGTAGGCGCCATTGTGGCAGCATACTTTTATGTTTTGCCGGATTTGCCGGATGTTTCAACACTAAAAAATGTGCAACTTCAAACACCTTTACGCATCTACAGCAGTGACGGCAAACTTATTTCACAATTTGGTGAGAAACGTCGCATTCCATTGAAGTTAGACGAAGTACCAAAACCCCTACTTCAGGCGTTTATCGCAACTGAAGATGCGCGTTTTTACGAGCATGGCGGTATAGATCCCGTTGGCGTACTTCGCGCCGCATTAGTGATGTTGACCACAGGTGAGAAAAAGCAAGGTGCCAGTACCATTACCATGCAGGTTGCGCGTAACTTCTTCTTAACCCGCGATAAAACGATTATTCGTAAAGTGAAGGAGATTTTTATCTCCTATCACATTGAAGAGTTACTTACCAAAGACGAGATTTTAGAACTCTATGTGAACCGCATTTACTTAGGCCAACGCGCCTATGGTGTTGGTGCCGCTGCACAAGTTTATTTCGGTAAAGATGTTAAAGACCTTACACTCTCAGAAATGAGTATGATTGCGGGCTTACCCAAAGCGCCTTCGACTCTCAACCCTGTGACCTCACCTTCTCGTGCCGTCGCTCGCCGTAATGTCGTCCTCATGCGGATGAATGAAGTAGGTTACATCAGCCAAGCCGAATACCAAGCCGCACTACAAGAACCGCTGGTTGCTAAATACCACGGCGCCGAAATTGATCTCTATGCGCCGTATATTTCTGAAATGGCACGGGATTATATGGTGCAGAAGTATGGTGAAGAAGAAGCCTATACCAATGGCTACAACGTCTACACGACCATTTCATCGGATATACAACTGAAGGCTCAACAAGCGCTACGCAATAACGTTTATGCCTATGATGAGCGTCATGGCTATCGTGGTCCTGCCGCTGTGTTGTGGACAGACGAGAAACCAGAACAAGCTCAAATCAAGGCTGAACTGGCTAAGGTGGCTTCGATTCAAGAACTGCAACCCGCAGCCGTCATCAGCGTGGCAGATCAACAAGCCAGCGTCATGACCGCCAAGGGCGAAACTAAAATCATTGCTTGGGATGGTCTGAAGTGGGCGCGTAAATTTATTACCGATAAGCGTCAAGGCAGCGTTCCTAAGTCAGCCTCTGACATGCTCAAGGTCGGTGAACGTATTTGGATCCGTGATAACGGCCAATATTTGCAGTTATCGCAAGTACCAGAAGTTGCCAGCGCGACTGTGTCACTCGACCCACAAAATGGTGCGATTCGATCTCTAGTTGGCGGATATAGCTTTAGCCAAAGCCAATACAACCGCGTCACTCAAGCGAAACGGCAATTAGGCTCAAACATTAAACCTTTTATTTATGCTGCAGCGTTAGAGAAAGGCTTTACCTTAGCAACCCTAATTAACAATGCACCAATCAATAAACCCGATATCAGCCAAGGTACTGCATGGCGCCCTAAAAACTCGCCAGATATCTATGGCGGCCCAACCCGTTTACGTGTTGGCTTAGCGCAGTCAATTAACGTGATGTCTGTACGTGCAATGCGCCATGTTGGGCTAGATGCCACCATTGCAGAATTGGTTAAGTTTGGTTTCGATCCTAATGACTTACCGCGTAACGAGTCGATAGCTTTAGGTTCGTCTTCAGTAACACCATTACAAGTGGTTACTGCGTTTAACGTGTTTGCTAACGGCGGTTTCTTACTCGAGCCTTTCTATATCGATCGCGTCGAAGATGCCTACGGCAATGTGATTGAAAAAGCCAATCCAACATTGGCCTGTAAACCTAGCCAAAGCCTTAGCCAACCTGTTACACCGAGCGATCCTATGGCGTTCAGTGTTAGTGGAGATAGCAGCACAGAACCGAGTGCGCCCGTTGCTCAGTGTTTCGAACAAACGGGTCGCTTTGCACCTCAGATCATTTCAGAACAAACGGCATTCCTCATCACCGAAGCATTAAAGAGCGTGATCTGGGGTGGCGGCGATTGGAGTAAAGGCACGGGTTGGCAAGGTACAGCTTGGCGCGCGGCAAGATTGATAAAGCGTCATGATATTGCAGGTAAAACGGGTACAACTAACGAATCTCGCGATACGTGGTTCAGTGGATTTAGCCCGATACTCACTAGTACATTCTGGGTTGGTTTCGACGATCACGGTCGACAACTAGGCAGAACAGCATGGAACGCCAATGGCGAAAAAGATCAGATAACTGGCGCCGAAGCGGGCGCGAAAACGGCAGGTCCGGGTTGGAACGAGTTTATGAACAGTGTCTTACAAGGCACACCTGAAACCACATCGATTCCACCAGAAGGCATTGTATCGGTACGGATCGATTTAGCAACGGGTAAACTCACGCGTAAAACCGACTATACCAGCGCATTCGAATACTTCATCTCGGGCACTGAGCCGAAGGAATACATCAGCGAAACGCAGGATGAAAACAATTTATTCATCGATGCACCAACCGATGATTTATTCCAATAAACGAGTGATAGAAAGTCATTGCCGATACGTTGAATGACCCAATAAAAAACGCGACCTTAAGTCGCGTTTTTTTATTGGCTTGTTGATTTAAACAACTCGCCTTAGCGGGCTTTTTTAGCCGCTATCGCCTGCTGAATTTGCGGCAGTGCTGTCCCACCAAGCACATCGCGTTTCGCTAAACAAGCTTCAATAGTCAGGTTTGGATAGACATCATCTTCAATGATTGCGGCAAAAGTTTTTAATTCAGCCAAGGAGAAATCCTCGAGCGGAATTTGCTTCGCTATCGCAGCAACCACGACTTCACCCACAACATGGTGCGCCTCACGGAAAGGCATACCTTTAGACACGAGATAATCAGCAAGCTCAGTTGAATTGGCATAACCTTGCTGCGCGGCTAACAGCGTATTCGGACGATTCACCACTAAACCCGATAACACTAACGCCGCCATATCGAGGCAAATTGCCCAGCTATCAACCACGTCAAACAGGCCTTCTTTATCTTCCTGCATATCTTTGTTGTACGCCAAAGGCAGTGCTTTCATGGTGGTGAGAATGCCCACTAAACTGCCATAAACCCGGCCCGTTTTACCACGGATAAGTTCTAATGCATCAGGATTTTTCTTCTGCGGCATCAGGGATGAACCCGAGGTCACTTCATCACTCAGAGAGATAAAATTGGCTTCGCCCGAGTTAAAGAAAATTAAATCTTCAGCCATACGGCTTAAATGCATCATGCTGATCGATGCCGTTGAACACAGTTCTACCACGTGATCTCTGTCTGACACACTGTCTAAACTATTGAGCGTCGGCGAGGCAAAGTTTAGCGCTGCAGCTAGTGCATGCCGATCCATTTTATAGGCTGTGCCAGCAAGGGCGCCTGAACCTAATGGACAGGTATTAGCGCGGGTTAACGCATCGGCTAAACGGCTGATATCCCGCTCATACATTTCCACATAAGCTAAACACCAGTGGCCAAATGTCACAGGTTGGGCGCGCTGCAAGTGAGTGTAACCAGGCATTACCGCATCAAACTCACGTTCAGCCAACGCCAGCAATTCAGCATGTAAGCTTTGAAGGCGCGCCAGTAGTGCAGCCCCTTCGGATTGACACCAAAGCTTTAAATCGGTGGCAACTTGATCGTTACGGCTACGGCCGGTGTGCAATTTCTTACCGAGATCGCCCACTTTGGCAATCAAGGCCGACTCGACGAAACTGTGAATATCTTCAGCGCCCGACGCGAGAATAATCGCTGGATCGCCATTCACTTCCACTAGCAAATCATTGAGTGCTTTTTTCAAGTCGCTGCATTCAGTGGCTGTGATAATACCTACGCTAGCAATCGCATCAGCCCAAGCGATAGAGCCGATCACATCCTGTTCGAACAGGCGATAATCCACGGGTAGCGAATCGTTGAATAATTTGAATAGCGCGCTCGTTTCGCCCTGAAATCTTCCACCCCATAAAGCCATGCTAACTCCCCTTACTCACTGCTGATTTGAAATCGACTCATCTGAATCAAAAAACTTGATCAAAACCTAGAAACAAAAAAGGGCGCTAGGCGCCCTTTTAAACGACCTATTACTTAGACTTAACGTCATTAGCGTTGAGTGCGCGGATGCGGCTCGCTAACGAGTACAAGCGGATAAAGCCTTCTGCATGTTTTTGATCGTACACTTGATCTTCACCGAAAGTGGCAAATGCTTCAGAGTACAAGCTGTTAGGTGAACGTTTCTTCACTGCCGTCGCTTGGCCTTTGTAGAGTTTAACCACAACTTCACCGTTAACTGATTCAGCCAGTGATTCAGATGCCGCCAGCAGTGACTTACACAGAGGCGTGAACCAACGGCCGTCATACACTAAATGCGCCATTTGTGCGGCAACTTGCTCACGCCAGTTACGGCTAGTCTTGTCGAGTACCAGCTCTTCAATCGCACGCAGCGCAGCGAACATCACGGTGCCGCCGGGTGTTTCGTAACAGCCACGAGACTTCATGCCGACTAAACGGTTTTCAGTGATGTCGATACGACCCACACCGTGTGGCGCAGCAATCGCGTTTAATGTCATCAGTGCAGCATAAGGCGTTAGCGCTTCACCATTCACTTTAGTGATACGGCCATGTTCTACTTCTAGCGACACATATTCAGGCTTGTTCGGTGCATCTTCAGGATCGGCTGTCAGAGTCCACACACCTTTGCTTGGCTCGTTCCATGGATCTTCTAACTCACCACCTTCATGGGAAATATGGAAAGCGTTGGCATCACGGCTATAGATTTTAGTCGCTGACGCTGACGTTTTAATGTCACGCTCGGCTAAATAGGCCAGTAGATCTTCACGGCTTTGCATAGTCCATTCACGCCATGGTGCAATCACTTTTAAATCAGGGGCTAATGCGGCGAAACAACCTTCGAAACGTACTTGATCGTTCCCTTTACCGGTACAACCGTGGCATAAAGCATCGGCGCCCACTTTACGGGCCACTTCAACCTGTGCTTTGGCAATGATAGGACGCGCCATTGACGTACCAAGTAAATAAGTGCCTTCGTAAATCGCACCGCTCGCAATCGTTGGGTAGATATATTCTTTAACGAATTCTTCTTTCAGGTCGACGATATGACACTCAGACGCACCCGAAGCTAAGGCTTTTTCAGTCAAGCCAACCAGCTCTTCTTCGCCTTGGCCAACGTCGGCGCAGAATGCGATGATTTCACAGTTATCGTAGTTTTCTTTTAACCAAGGAATAATGGCCGAGGTATCTAGACCACCTGAATAGGCTAAAACCACTTTTTTCACGCCAGTATTTTTTATCTCGATAGACATCTTAAATTCCTATGACTCGTTTCTCACCTAGGAGAAAACAGGCTGCTAAACAGGGTTAATTTAACTAAATAAGGTTACCAGTACCGCATTTTGGGCATGCATCCGATTTTCGGCTTGCTGCAGAATTAAGGATCCTGCACCGTCCATCACTTCATCTGTTACTTCTACACCACGGTGGGCGGGCAAACAATGCATAAAGAAGTTAGCGCCCGCTTTCGCCATCAAGGCTTTGTTTACTTGGTATGGTGCAAACTTCGCTTTGATATCCGCCAGCGGCGTTGGATCGCCCATTGAAATCCAAGTATCGGTATAAATCGCATCGTGACCTTCAATCGCATCGATATCTGAAGTCAGTACCAGCTTACCGCCATATCGCTTAGCAAGCTCTTGCACTTCTGCCACTACGTAGCCATCAGGAAAGTGACCCGCTGGGCAGATCACTGTCATGGTAGCACCGAGAATAGCCGCACAGTACATCAGCGAGTGAGTGACATTATTACCATCACCAACATAAGCTAATTTAGCTTTGCTGACATCCTCAAACTGCTCTGCCAGTGTTAAAAAGTCAGCTAAGGCTTGGCAAGGATGATAAAGATCCGACAGCGCATTGATCACGGGCACAGAGCCGAACTCGGCTAATTGTTCGATAGTGGTGTGTGAATAGGTTCTCGCCACAATCGCATCGGCCCAGCAAGATAAGTTAGCAGCAAAGTCAGCAACCGATTCCCGTTGACCTAGCGCACCATTTTGTTGATCTAGGTATAAACAGTGGCCACCGAGCTTATTAATACCGATATCAAAGCTAACGCGTGTTCTGAGCGAGGGCTTTTCAAATAACATCACCACACTCTTACCATCCAGCGCGTGGCGGTACTCAGCCGGATTGGCTTTGATCGTTTTTGCCAAGGCAATCAGATCGAGTAACTGCTGCTGGGTTAACTCTTTTATCGATAGTAAATGCTTCATAACCTACTCCACTTATGGTTGGATTTGTGTTCCTACGGCTTCACCTTTTGCTAATGCGATTAATTGGCTTGCATCACGCCACGAGGCAACTTGTACCGCCTGCCCCATCCACTGCGCGACTTCGAGCGCAGCTTCAACTTTGACCTTCATTCCCTTTTCGATCACACCTTGTTTTACAAGGTCTGCAATCTGCTTGCCATTTAAACTGTGGATGAGTTGGCCTTTACCATCGAGCACACCAGACACATCCGACAGCAGCACTAACTTGCCGCCCACTAATTTGGCTAAGGCCGTCGCCGCTTGGTCAGCATTGACGTTAAGCATTTGGCCATCGTCCATCATGGCGATGGAGCTACAAATCGGCATCCAACCTTGGGCGAGGATAAACTTAAGATAAGTGCCATCGTTTGGCGTGACTTCGCCCACTAAGCCTAAACGTTCATCTTTAATCTTTGCCGATACAGTATTGCCATCGGCGAGGCTCATGCCCACACTCACAATCCCAGCCTTAGTCGCTGCACCTTGCAGAATTTTGTTCGAAGTGCCCGCAAGTGCGCCGGCAATAATCGGCATTTGCTCAGGCGGAGTCACACGTAAACCTTCTAACTTGACGGTTTCCATGCCGTTAGCCGCTAACTGTTCATCCACCAAACAGCCGCCGCCATGCACCATCAACACTTGCTGACCATTGGCTAACATAGCCGCAGCCGTATCCATTAACCGCGCCATCCCCATTTCACACTGCAGCAGTGCGCCACCAACTTTAAGAACTAATACTGAGTTGTTTGTAGACATCTTGACGACTCTCTTAAATAAGGATGAACAATTAAAGGTTAAAATGAATCTTTATGCATTGCAGCGCTTGGCTGGCAGCACCTTTCATCAAATTATCGATTGCACTGGCTACCACTAAGTAACCGCTATTCTCATCAAACTTCCAACCTAAGTGGCAGTTAGGTGTCAGCACCACATCGTCCACTTTAGGGAACTGATTATGCTTCACTGTGACCAATGGCGCCTGGTCATATACGCTATAGGCCGCTGCCACATCGGCAGTCGTAGTGCCTGGTTTTAGCTGCACGGTAATAGTCGCTAAAATGCCACGCTTAAAGTTGCCAAGATGCGGGGTAAATATCACTTCTTGACCAAGCTGAGTGGCGATTTCGGGTTGATGTCTGTGGCCTAATACGCCGTAAGGTGTCAGGCTCACTTCACAAAAACTGGTGTGTAACTGCGCCTTACGGCCCGCACCCGTTACGCCGCTCACAGCATTGATCACCGGATAAGCCGATGTCAGTAAACTCGCCAGCGGTTTTAACGCTGTCAACGATGCGGTCGGGTAACAACCTGGCACGGCAATCATCTTAGTCGCCGCGATTTCTTTAGCATTCCATTCGGCAAGGCCATATACGGCTTTGGCTAAAACTTCAGGATATTCATGCTCAAAGCCATACCACTTAGGATATTGCGCCACATCGCTGAAACGATAAGCACCACTTAAATCGAATACCGCTAACCCTTGGCTATAAAACCAAGCGGCTAAATGTAAGCTCACTGAATGCTCAGTCGCTAATACCACGGCATCGGCTTCGGCAACGATTTTTGCCTTAGCGTCATCGGACAATGGCGACAGCGTTAATGCGATATGGCTATAGCTAGGGTACAAATCCGCTAAAGGCTTACCTTTATCTAAACTGTTTTCAGAAACATACAAACCCTGAATCGTCAGATCTGCTTCTGCATGGATTAAAGCGGTCAGTTGTGCGCCTGTGTAACCACTGGCACCAATAATGGCGATATTTTTCATGTGTTGTTGTCTTATTAACCGAATCAAAGAAACTTAAAGAATAGATGAATAGCGTACACGCAACTGCGCGTATCTATGATGACAAGATTATCGTCGCAGGAAATCGTAATTGGTTGTTATTTTATTCACTGTCAGGTTAATGCTCTGAATCATGATATTTACTCTACAGGTCACAGGGGGTGACTCATCTCAACTGCAGGCTAGACTACCACAAAGATCTACTTATGCAATATATGTGAATATATATTTTTAATTTATTTTTATATTTCTTACTGAAATGCAGATCTCGCCCGCCTATCAACCGTTCAACTAACTCGTTAATAACTCAGTTATCTAGGGTTAATTTGCGCCAAAATCAGTCCTTTTTATTAACAGCCAAGATACATGCCTGCAAAGCCGAAAATGATGCACTTCATATTCACTTACGCTAATCATCACAAAATATTGCGTAGCTTCGCATTTATATTGAATATTCCTCAACGATCATTGCGATTAGTTGCATATTAGATAAGCCAGTCGTATAAGTTATAAGTTCTTCTGTTGACCATTGCCCCAAGTGATAGGTATTGTGCTAACGGGCTAAATGCAATGCGGAATTTTCATGTTTTTCTATTCGGAGTAACTATGGTTGTAACCAAGGCAGACAATATGACCGATATGTATGCGTCATTAAGATCGAACGTGAGTATGTTAGGACAAATCCTCGGTGACACTATGCGCACCCACCTCGGGGACTCTTTTCTCGAGAAGGTTGAACAGATCCGTAAACTTGCTAAAGATTCACGCCGGGGCGATCAAGCCGCTAGAGAGCAAATGCTCGAGTTACTCACCGCCCTGCCAGACGAAGAATTAGTTCCGTTTGCAAAGGCATTTAACCAGTTCCTCAACTTAGCTAATTTATCTGAACAATTTCATACCATTAGCCGCAACTGCGACGAACTCGTCTGCGTACCAGATCCCGTGGAACAGCTGCTAGGCCGCATGTTAAATGGCCGTGTAGACCAAACGAAAATGCTCGACTGCCTTAAGACACTGGATATCGATCTAGTGCTGACAGCGCATCCCACAGAAATTTCCCGTCGCACTCTGATCCAAAAATACGCCGCCATTGTCGACTGCTTAACTGAGCAAGAAAACGACCAATTATCAGATAGAGAGCGTCAGCAAATCAGTCTGCGCCTGCGCCAATTGATCGCGCAAATCTGGCACACCAATGAGATCCGCCGTGAGCGCCCAACACCTGTTGATGAAGCCCGCTGGGGATTATCGACCATTGAAGAGTCACTCTGGCATGCGGTGCCAGACTTCTTAAGACAGCTTAACGACCAAGTGCAGCAACGCACGGGTCAACAATTACCGATTGATATCGCGCCAGTGCGTTTTTCAAGCTGGATGGGCGGCGATCGCGACGGCAACCCCTTTGTTACCGCGAAGGTCACCCAAGAGGTGCTCGATCGCAACCGCCATGCCGCCGCCAGATTATTTCTAAAAGACATAGTCCTACTGGTTGGCGAGCTGTCGATGGAAGAAGCCAATGATGAGTTAAAGGCTTACACCAACAACAGCTGCGAGCCATACCGCCACGTGTTGCGATCTATTCGTCAAAGACTGCGTGACACCATAGATTATTTAAATGCGCGCATCGAAGGGCACAATCCTGAAGTCGATAAGTCGAGCCTGATTTGGCAAGAAAGCGATCTCAAAGCGCCGTTAGAAATGCTTTATAAGAGTTTGACCGACTGCGGTATGCGCTTAATCGCTAATGGTTTATTGCTCGATATTCTCCGTCGTCTCGCCTGTTTTGGCATTCACATGCTCAGACTCGATATTCGCCAAGATGCCAGCCGTCATAGCGATGTGCTCGCCGAGTTAACTCGCTATCTCGGTATGGGTGATTTCAACCATTGGGATGAAACCGAGAAACAAGCCTTCCTATTACGCGAACTCAGCAACCGTCGTCCACTGATCCCAAGCAACTGGCAACCGTCAGCCGATGTGGCCGAAGTGCTTAATACCTGTCGTTTAATTGCTAAACATCCAGCTAAAGCGCTTGGATCCTATGTAATTTCGATGGCGGGTAAACCATCGGATGTCTTAACGGTTTTACTGTTACTCAAAGAAACGGGCTGTTCGCATCCAATGCGCGTGGTGCCGCTGTTTGAAACCCTAAGCGACTTAAACAACGCCGCAGCCTGTATTACCGATTTACTCGATATCGACTGGTATCGTGGTTATACCAAGGGCATGCAAGAAGTGATGATTGGCTACTCTGACTCTGCTAAAGATGCCGGCGTAATGGCGGCGGCTTGGGCTCAGTATCACGCTCAAGAGCAGTTAGTGGCCGTCTGTAAACAAGCGGGCGTCAAGCTCACACTATTCCATGGCCGTGGCGGCAGCATTGGTCGCGGCGGCGGTCCAGCACACAAAGCGATTCTATCCCAACCTCCGGGGTCGGTAGATGGCCGTATTCGTGTCACTGAGCAGGGCGAAATGATCCGCTTCAAGTTTGGCTTGCCAAAACTCGCGGTTCAAAGCTTAGCCTTGTATACCTCTGCCGTATTAGAAGCAACCCTGTTACCACCGCCAGAGCCTAAACAAGAATGGCGCGATTGCATGCAACGTATTGCAGAAGAATCCGTGGGTGCATACCGTGGCATAGTGCGTGATGAACCTGATTTTGTGGCTTATTTCCGCGCGGCAACGCCAGAGGTGGAATTAGGAAAACTGCCACTCGGCAGCCGCCCAGCTAAACGTCGTGTCGATGGTGGGATTGAAAGCCTACGGGCAATTCCATGGATTTTTGCTTGGTCGCAAAACCGTTTGATGTTACCTGCATGGCTTGGCGCCGGTGAAGCGCTACAAGCCGCCTGTGAACGCGGTGAAATGGGCTTATTACAAGAGATGGAACGGGAATGGCCTTTCTTCAGCACTCGCATTTCAATGCTAGAAATGGTCTACGCCAAGGCGGAACCTAATTTAGCCCGCTACTACGAAACCTGTTTAGTACCGAAAGACTTGCATCACTTAGGCGAAACCTTGCGCCAACGCTTAGATCTGGGCATTAAAGTCGTGCTTGAACTGACAAAATCAGATAGCTTAATGGCGCATACGCCGTGGAATCGCGAGTCAGTAAAACTGCGAAATCCGTATATCGATCCATTAAACTTCTTACAAACCGAGCTATTAGCGCGGACACGTAAGGAAACAACAGAAACTCCCGCGTCTGAACATGTGCAGCTAGCGCTAATGCTGACTATTGCAGGTGTGGCAGCGGGAATGAGAAACACTGGTTAATGAAAAAACTTTCCCGCACGATTTGCTTGGGACTGACTGTACTGCTTGGCGGCTGCGTCTCGCAGTACAGTATCAGCGAGCACGAAATGGAGCAGTACCTCAGTAAAGAGATTCATTTTGAGATTAAACAAGGCAATCAATTAGTTGGCGCAGAAGTGCGCATTAACGACATCAGTGTCAGGCTAGGTGCAAAACCTGACACTATGAGCGTAAGTGCCGCAACTCAAGTATCAATTAAGAATCCAATCTTTCCATTGAGTGCCAAACTCACGACGACTTTTGAGGCCAAGCCTTGGTATGACAGCGCAACGCACAGTGTCTATCTGCGCCAGCTCGAATTAGTTAAAGTGGAGTCAACACCAAAAGATATTGAAAAAGCGATCAGCAGTGCCACACCGCAGGTGATGGGTTATCTAAGGCAATTCTTAGAAAACCAGCCTGTGTATGTACTGGATACTAAGGACAGTAACCAAGCACTGATGGCAAAAATGACCGAAAGCATTCAAGTTGCCCCAGGTAAATTAGTGCTGAAATTCACGAAATAACCGATTATTTTGTGGATCATCCGCCATAAAAAATGCTCCCTCGGGAGCATTTTTGTTAATACCTTTAAACTGACGTAAACCAATAATATTAAAGATTGTATAATCTTCAAGCTTGTATAAAAAGTTACTTACTGAATCGCCCAATCGACTGATAATCGACAATCACGGCTTCAGCTAAAAGCTCACGTCTTAACATATCGTAAGCCACCGCAGCACTTAGGCTACGCACCAGATCCCGCGAACGTCGTGGTAGCTTGATCATCTGACTATAAACGCCGCCGCGAGTTGCTAAGGCAATCGCCACAGTGCCCACAGGCTTCTCGTCTGTGCCACCATCGGGTCCCGCAATACCACTGGTTGCCAGCGCATAGTCACTGTCCAATATTTGTCTTGCCCCCTTTGCCATTTCTTCCACAGTCGCAATAGAGACTGCGCCATGATCATCTAAGGTTGAAGGATTAACACCTAACACGCGCACTTTAGATTCATTACTGTAAGTCACTAATCCGTGCTGCAAGTATGATGAACTACCAGGGAAATCAACTAACTGACTGGTGATCATGCCGCCAGTGCAGGATTCTGCAACACTTAAGGTCAAGCCGGAGTTGAGTAACTTATAATGAATTTCTTCGGCGAGAGTGGCTTTGTCTTCCGCGACTACCGCAGTGCCCAGCACCATTTTGATGTGCCCAGCGACCCGAGGTAATACCGCTATCGCCTTCTCGCCACGGGCAAAAATCTTAATCTCAATATGCGGCATAGAAGAACGGTAACCAATAGTAATGCCTTCTGGCAGCTCTAATGGCTCTAACTTATCCGCCAACGCCGACTCACCTTGGCCTATCGTTAATAATTTCTTTAATGCGACCTTGGAATCAAGATTAAACTCATCGCGAATAAAAGGCACAAACTGCTCTGTAACCATGTGCTTAAGCTCGAAAGGCACGCCCGGTGTAAAGAATAACCACGCGCGGTTAAGCTTAACTCTAAAGCCACAGGCGGTTCCCACAGGGTTATCAACCATCACAGCAGACTCTGGCAGCATAGCTTGCTTGAGATTACTTAAAGGCATTTCACGGTTATTACGAGTAAACCACTCCTCTAAACGCTCACGCCATTCCACATTCTCAACCAATGGTTCGCCCTTAGCCTTCGCCATCGCTAAAGCTGACATATCATCACTCGTCGGCCCGAGGCCACCATTAACGAGAATAACATCAGCATGTAAGCTACGTTCTTGGAAAACTGCAATCAAATCCTCGAGGCGATCGCCGACAGTCACTCGACGCTGGATCTCGACACCATGCTCCATCATAGTACTGGCAAACCAAGCGGCGTTGGTATCTACAATCTGCCCCGCCAACACCTCTTCCCCAGTACAAATCATCTCTAACTTCATCTCAGATCCTTATCTACCCCAACAAATTAAAACATAAGGTAAGTAACCGCTTAACTAATAGCAATAGCTAGGCGCGATCTAGAACTCAGATCGCTGTAGCGAAATCGAAGCATTGTCAGAATAACTGCTGAAATAAAAGCCAAGGTACAAGAATTATTAATGTCGTGGAGCGTGAAAGAAAGTAATTGTAGAGAGAAAATTGAAGAGAAACTAATAAATTGAGGACAAACTAGGCTGGAATTGACAAATTGCAGACGCAAAAAAGCCAGCTTATTCAGCTGGCTTCGTTACATCTCAATGAGATAATTAGGCGCTTGGCGATGACCTACTCTCACATGGGGAGACCCCACACTACCATCGGCGCGTTTGCGTTTCAC
>NZ_JALBYT010000018.1:0-95518 GCF_022690845.1 Shewanella sp. N2AIL
TGGTCTATTAAGTGCCTTGGCTTTTCAATCTCATCGACTGAAAAGAGCGAACCAGATGAAAACCGATAGCGCATGACGGGGTAACTCGGTATGTGATTAAGCAGAAGTCAGCAGACGGCATAGTAGCTCAACGCCCATCGTAATGGTTGGGATATGGTGAAGGCCTGAACATTTAGAAGAAGGAGGAGTCTTGTCAAACTTGTCGATACCCACTACGTCGCCAGACGATTACTATCAGCAGCGTATTGATCTGCAACCGGCCTTCAACAGCGATTTATTTCAACAACTACTCGAACCTGAGAATTTACACCGAGCGTGGCGTCAAGTTAAAGCCAATAAAGGCGCGGCAGGCATCGATGGCATGACCATCGAAGCCTTCCCGCTCTGGATGCAACAAGGCGGCTGGCAACAGTGTAAAACTCAACTTGAGCTAGGTGAGTATCAACCCTCAGCAGTCAGACGCGTAGAGATCGACAAACCCGATGGCGGTAAACGCAAACTAGGGATCCCTAACGTCATTGACCGTGTGATACAGCAAGCCATTGCTCAAATTCTCACGCCGTTGTTTGACCCTTTCTTCTCGGCTAATAGCTTCGGCTTTAGACCGAACAGGAATGCCAAACAAGCGGTACTGCAAGTAAGGGATATCATCAAACAGAAACGCAAATTTGCCGTCGATGTTGATCTATCCAAGTTCTTTGATCGAGTAAATCACGACCTGTTGATGACTCAATTGAGGATTAAGGTACAGGATAAGCGTCTGCTGGCGCTTATTGGTAAATACCTGCGTGCTGGCGTGATGATCAACGACCAATTTGAAGCAAGCTTCGAAGGCGTGCCTCAAGGCGGCCCACTCTCGCCATTACTCTCTAACATTATGCTGGATAGTCTGGATAAAGAGCTGGAAAGCCGAGGGCATAAATTCGCCTGCTACGCGGACGACTTTATCATTTTGGTAAGGTCTATTCGCGCGGGGGAACGGGTACTAAAGAGCATTACTCGCTACCTTGCCACTAAGCTAAAACTGGTTGTTAATGAACGGAAAAGCCAAGTGGTTAAGGTAGGTCAAAGCAAGTTCCTAGGGTTTACATTTAACCGCGGGAAGATCCAGTGGCATGCTAAAACATTGCACATTTTCAAACAAAAGATGAGGCGACTAACGAACCGAAATTTGGGCGTGAGTATGAGTTATCAGCTGTTTAAAATGCGTCAATACATGCAAGGTTGGATCAACTACTTTGGCATAGCCAATGCCTACCAAGGATGTGTCGATTTAGACCATTGGATCCGTCGTCGTGTTCGTATGTGCTACTGGCGTCAGTGGCGAAAACCACGGACTAAGGTACAAAACTTACTTAAACGTGGAGTTAGGATCCAAGCAGCTGTTGCTTGTGGTATTACAAGTAAAGGCCCTTGGCGTAGCTCTAAAACACCCGGGATACAGCAAGCGCTGAATAATGACTATCTTAAGAAAGCAGGTTTATGTTCACTGAGAGATGGATGGATTGCAGTTCATTATCCTAACCAGAAAGTGAGTTAGGCGTTCTAAATGAACCGCCCTGTGCGGAGCCGCATGCAGGGTGGTGTGGGGGCTGGAGGCTAGATACCTCCGGCTACCCGATTAGCTTCACAAACCACCAGCGACAATTTCTCGTAATGACTTTATCTTCTCTTTTACCTTTTCGTCTTTGATTATGTATGTGTCCGCTGTTTTTTCGATAAAGCCCAGCTCCCACTCAGAAAGCAATTGCTCCAACCGCTCACTATGCGACGAAAGCTGGATAAGTACATACTTAACGTCTCTTGGAATTTGGCTCCATGCGTCATCCCTCGTGTCGTAGTTTGACTCCTTGCTGTCATGAAAATTCACATTATTCCCAGCGCCATTATCAGTGCACCAAACTTCGTATATTTTCAGTAACTCTAGCGCTCGGTTTAGTAATTGAATTTCTCTCTGATTCAGTATGGTATTTTTCTGTAACCTTTTAAGTGCGCCAGATATCTCATTAGCTTTAAATGCTGCAATTGCTGCAGCCACTGCCGCTATTGCAGCCAGTAAAGGGGCAAGCGCATTTACTATTTTCGCTATTTCACACATTCTTAACTTACTTGCCTCAAGTAAGACCCTAGAATAGAGTTGCCTTTAAAGTGGATTGTTTTCACCATATTTAAGAACTCGTTAAACTGATCTACCTCCCCACTTTCGGTTGAGGTTTTCTGCATGAAATCAAGCATGATAACGTAAGCTTGCTGTTCATCGGCCGGTAAAGACGTCATAGCTTGACCTGATTTATATAAGTTATGGACATTCTCCATTCTTTTTAAAGCGGCTAATTGGTGAATTTTGGCAGCAATTTCTGGGTCATTTTCTGCCTTACTTACAAGAGCGTCTAAATCCGTTTTATTTTCGTGTAGAGCAGCACGCATAAACATGCCACGAATGATTCCATGAAGAATTGCCGCAATAAAAAAGCCGGCAATAGCTCCCCAAATACCTCCTGTTACTCCGCCAATTACAACCCCAAGAAACGGAAAAACTGATTTTGAGAACATTCCTATACCCCTAGTCTTTGTTTTTGATAAATGGGGAGATAATCAATACCCCAAGAAAAAATACAACCATTAATGGCCACAGCAAGGCTGATATGGCTGGCGCCTCAGCAGTAGCAACCCACTTTCTAAAAGGCCAATATAGAAATGCAGCGATCACAAAGTAAACAGCAACCATAGATTTGTTCCTCCTTAATGATGATTACTCCCTGTAGCACAGTTTTACGCTAGGGAAGCTAACATTTTATTAGTGCGCATGCGCGTTTACCTCGTTGGACCAGTTAAAACGCGCACAGTTAACTACCTGTATGCAAAGAACTTATCAGCTTTCTATCAAATACACCATCTGGAAAAACGCGCATGCGCGTTTTCCAAACCTATTAACTAATTTTGGAAAAGTATATATAAATGATTTTAAAGAGTTTTGTTAATTTTAGGCTGGATAAACGCGCAAACTAATGAGTGTAAAAACACTCAAAAACATCTAAATTTAAATATGACTGTATACCCATCCAGTTCCGCTTATTCATGAAGACTCACTAAAAATAAGGTTCATCGATAAGAACTGTTAGGGCAAATAGTTCGTCAATTTTCGATTCACTAAATAAATGCTAGCAAGCTTTGGGGCAGTTTGATGCTGAAAGACATCTGCACTCCTTCCATTGAAAGCACGCCTTAAAGAAGTGACTAATTTTCTGGAAACTGATAACATCAAAACTCAAGTTTTAGGAAAAATAGCTAAAAATTACTATTTTTCTGGAAAAGGCTAGTAAGCCTTATCACACAAACCTTTCCAGATTTATTGCTGATACCACCTGTGTAGGTAAATTATTGCAATCGACGAGGGCGAATAATGAGGGCGTCATTTGAGCTTTTTCACCACGTTGGTCACCACCCCAAAGATGTTTAACTCAGACTCATCATTGATGGCAATCGGGGAGAATAAGGCATTACGTGGCAGTAATTGCACCACAGGGCGCAGTTGCAATTGCTTTACAGTAAACTCGCCGTTGACTGCTGCGACAACGGTATCTCCGTGGGCCGGCTGTAATGAGCGATCCACCACCAAAATATCACCGGAGAAAATCCCCGCTTCGATCATCGAATCCCCTTGGACTTTGACAAAAAACGTGGCGGCGGGGTGCTTGATGCATAACTCATTGAGATCTAATGTTTGTTCTACATAGTCTTGGGCAGGTGACGGAAATCCTGCGGCAATCAAGGAGCTAAATAGCGAGAGCCGATATTGGGTATGTTTGGCGAAGCGGCCTAGGATCATCATAATAAATCACAATATACTGTACGTATGAACAGTATAGTCTAACAATGAAACTTATCGAAATAATTTATGTGGGGACAGTTGTGTTATCGATCCAAGCGCAAAGATGCACTTGTTTTAAGCTGTGTGCTGATTGTATGCGCTGTAGAGTGATGAGTGTTGAGTGCTGGATAATTGATGATGGCTGCTCTAAAGCACCCTTGGCGGCGTCAATACCGCCAAGGGTGAGTGTTTCGTCAATTTAATTTAGTTAACCCGCTTTAGCTAACGCAATTTAGTTAATCCAACCGAGCCATAGCCACCACAGATAATCCAGTGGGATAAGTGCAATTAGAGTGATTGCCGCCAGCGGTAAGGTGATGTTAAGTAGTTTGCTTAAGGGCTCTTGGGATAATTGCATCGCCAAAATCAACGGGGCAACCTGATAAGGAAAAATCACGGTTGAGAAACCGATCACCTGCGTCATTAATACTGCAGGGGTGGAGAAGCCAGTTGCATTGGCAAAATCTGCCGCCATGGGGGACAACACTGTCGGCACACCTGGAACCGTTGCCACTAATCCCGTCAGCGTCCCCATCAGCGATAACGACATGAAATTCAGGAACGATGCCCCTTGCTGCAATGGTAGCCATTCACTGAACAATTGACCTAGCGCAGTGCCAAGTCCAGATTGATTGACCAATGCTCCCAGACCTAAGGCCGCCGCGACAAAAATGACGGTCGCAAAATCCACCGAACTATTAAAACTCTTAGGCTCAAGCACTCCCCATTTGGGGAGCAATAACAAGATAGCGGTGGTCAGTCCAACCCACGCCGGATTGACCCCGTGCAGTGAGTCTGTCACCCAAAACAGTAAAGTGATCGCAAGTAATACTGTGACTTTCTTTTGCATACCAAGATTATAAGCTTCTGTTTCAATAACGCTTTCAGGTCGATTTTCATCTATTTTTGCAGGAAATAGGAAGACGACTAGCGCCACAATCAATATCGATTTGAGCAAACCAAGGATTGGAAAATGCAGTAAGAGATACTCGGTATAACCAAAATGGATATTGAATAGATTCTCGCTGGAACCCGCCAATATCATATTGGGAATATTCGCGGGCAACACGGCAAAACTGGGCATGTTACACGCCAGTGCCAAGGCGGTCGCAATGCCTATCCGCCCATGACTACCACGAGCAAAACCGACTTGCTCAGCTAACGCCATACCAATTGGCACCATGACCACCGCACGGCCAACGGATGAGGGCATCACAAAGCCAAGCAGCACGGCACTAAAGACCAAACCCGCAATCAAGCGTGGATAACTTGAGGTCAGTATGGGGGCAATCAAACTGGCCATTCTGCGACTTAAACCAGACTGAGTGATGGCACTGCCAATCACAAACCCTGAAATGATTAACCACACCGCAGTCGAGCCGAATCCTGAAAAAAGTACACTCGGCTCAATGAGTTTGAAAATAGTCGCAAGGGCAAAAAATATTAATCCCGCCATAAAGGGCGGGAAAAAACCTGTGCTCCAAAACATTAAGGTCACTAATACTAGGCCAGCGCTATAGGAAAACACCGCGGGATGCTGACTCAGCGGAAAAAGTGCAAGTAAAGTAGCGATCAACAGTGCACTGAAAAATGCTAGCGGTTTAACGCCAATAAAACGTTTCATGTTTACCGACCTATTGGGTTGAATACGTAAAAGATGCCAACTAAGATAGCTGACTTAGTTTGGCGTTTTAAGAGGGTAATATGTCAAAAGCTGTTCCTAAGGCGACATTATTAACGCCCAGTGACGTGGCGTTTATCACAGATGCTAATCGACCTGTGCTGACCCATACTCGCAATATGGCGGCGGAAGCGGGCATTGAGCCTCATTCACATCCGCGGGGGCAGCTACTTTGGGCCGTCAAAGGCTTGTTACGTGTCCGCAGTGAAAATGCCGTCTGGGTGGTACCTTCAACCCATGCGGTGTGGATCCCCTGTAATTTGCCCCATCAAGTGAACAGCGAAACCCACGCCCACACTCGTAATATCTATATTGATCCTAGCTATGATGTTAGGCCACAGGATACGCAAGTGGTGATGGTGACTATGACAGCGCTGATGCGCGAACTGGTGCTCAAACTCTGTGAGAGTTCACACCTTTTAGGCAGTGGACAACTGCATCGGCTGGGTTTGGTTGCCATTGATGAGCTCGAAACTCTGGACAGCCTAGATGCTCATTTACCCGCAGGCTCAGATCCAAGACTCAGCCGCTTGATCCAAAAGTTGATCCGGCACCCAACAGTGAATTACACCCTGACCGAGTTAGCCGAAATGGGCGGCGCGAGTGTGCGAACGATTGAGCGACTATTCAAAGCTGAAACTGGGCTCACTTATCGACAATGGCGGCAAAGGTTTCGTCTATTAAACTCGCTTGAAAGCTTAAGCCAAGGAGAGAGCACGACTAGGGTGGCACATAGTCTAGGTTATCTGAGCGTCAGCAGTTTCAGTGCGGCTTTTAAAATGCAATTTGGTTGCACGCCGCAAGATTATCCGCAGCATAAGCTGATGAAAAGCAGGCGCTAAATCAGGCACAATAACATCGTCTGTAAAAAAGCTAGAACAACATCTAGGATGCTGTTCTAGCCTGTAATCTATCAAAGTATCGTTAAGCTAATACGCAATTTTAATTGGCTATTTCAACTCATTATTTCAATGCCGTTGGGACTATAGGGTAGTGATCCCAGACTTGGCCGTCAGTCATTGAGCGCACCAGTTTGATGTATTCGGCATGGGTCCAAGCGAGCGGCGTGGCCGAGTTAGTGCCTTGTCCGAGTTTGTAATGGTAGCGGGTGGCATCGCCGACACCGTCCCACGCTTGCTCGGGTAACATCATGCCCGCATTCGCAAACGTTTCCATGCCTTGCACATAGGTGTTGATCAACTGCTGCTTGGTTTGCTGCGAGTTATTGCCTGTTAGCTCGCCTTTTTCTTGGGCGAGTGCTAATTCAAAATGACCGCGCTCACCGGTGAAGAAGGGCCAGACGCGGCCACGTTGATCGGCGCTGTTGCTGCCCGATTCCGCATAGTTCTTGCCAGAAACCGTATCCTCACCGTAGCCATCGTTGCCATAACGTCTAAAGCCTGGGATTTTGCTGCCATCTTTAGCGGTAAACTCATATTTAAGGCGCAAATTAGAGTCAAGTTCAGTGTTATCAATCAATTGAAGGCTTTGATTGATCAGCTTATCAGTTGCACCGCGCACGCCATAACGTACTAGTTCTAAAAATCCGCCATCGAGGATCTGACGCTGATCTAAACCTTGCTTACCGTTATTCGCCGCCAGTGTATCGGCGGTGTTTGGCTCGCCATTCGGGCTTAAACGTAAATAGTAAGGCGCGCTGACGCCTGCGCTGTTTTTTAGTAGTCCTTGGGTGGTGACTAAGTGTTTTTCTAAACTATTACTTAAGTCTTTGGCGGCTGCAAGATAACGGCTGCTGGAGTCGGGATCCTTGGCTTCTTTGGCTATTTCACTCGCGGCAACAAGACCTGCGATCACTGCGGCCGTGGTCGAGGGTGAGTAACCCGCTTGTTCTTCCCAACGCTCTTGCTGGGTTTTTGGCGGGGCGATTTGAGTGTGATTCCAATCCAGATTGACCTCACCGCCACTGATCAAGAAGTCTGCAGCACCTTTGAGCATCTCTTGATACCAGTGACTGATCTCATCAGGGGTGAGCACACCCGCTTGCCAGAGTTTCCAGCCGAGCATGATAGGCATGGCGGTTTGATCGAGCTGCACGCCAACCCATTCAATTTGGCCATCCACATGGGTCTTTTGCAGGAACCAACCCGGCGTACCCGTAAAGCCGGGCGTCTTTTCGGTCACTTGCACTTTTTTCAGGTATTCGAAGGCCACCTTGGGTGTTTGCGTGTCACCCATGGCGAGGAATGCCATGGCACATTGGTAAAAGTCGCGCGGCCATACCGCTTTATAGCCCGTGCTCGGCACGGCTGCTGAAACCGTATCGCCCCAAGGATTGGATAACGAGGCGATAAGTGCGCCCGCATAGGTTTTATCTTCCTGCGCTTTCAAGACCATAGCACTGGTATACAGTAGCTTACCGCTATCTGTGGTGTTGTTGGCCATGTTTGCGATGGCGGGCAGCGAGCTTAAGTAATCGTGCCAGCCGACATGGGTGGCATCGCCTTTGTAGGCGCTCAGCACAGCATCATAACCTGCGGCCAAAGTGGCATCGGCATTGGCTAAACTCTGTGCTTCATCTTTACCAAAACCGATGGCGAGATTAAAAGTGACGGGTTTGGCTTTGATGAGCGTAGGGTAACTCGCAGTAAAAGCTATATTGCCAACGGTCGATTTATCTTGCGTACTGGTCGTTTGATAGGGTGTATCGAGTTTGCCGTTATCGGCCAAATCGGCTAGACCATCGGAGACACCGACAAAGCCTGTCGTTGCCTGCACAAAATTCAGCTCGGATTTGACCGTCATCACGCTGCTGTCTTTGGCGGCGGTATAGGCCACCAGCGCCTGATTGCCAGCATGTGTGTTGGTATGATTGTCTGTATTAGTGTCGATGCGGCCGATATCATTGGCGCCCGCGTTATCGATATGCGGATTGACATACAAATGCGGCGTAATGCCGTCTTCAAAGGCGGTAAAGGTGACGCGCATCATTAGGGTGTCGCGGTCAGGATCGGTAAAGATATGCTTTTCAATCTGATACTTACCTTCAATATCTTTATTGATAATTTTATAGGCAAGGGATTGTGGGCGACCATTAGCATCGGTATCTAAATATTCTATGCTGCTGATGGTGTTATCTTTTTCGGTATCGACAAAGCCATTGCCCGTGATCACAAATTGCAGTTCTTTGAGCTGCGCATTGTGAATAAGACCATACATGGTTTCGGTTAAAATACCTTGGGCGAGGGAGAACCAAACGCGGCTAATGGGATTTTGCTTGGCATCTTGGTATTGACCTTGGGTGTAAGGCTCGTAAGACGTTCCAATACCGGTTTTACCCGAAAATGCCCAAGTCGGCGCTTTACCCGGTGCGCCGGGCGCAACCTGCTGCACATTTGATGCGGCATTGCTACTCATGCTCGCGGTTGCTAAATTCGATGTGGGTGAACAGGCTGTGAATCCTATTGTCCCTAATAGACTTGCGGCAAGCGCTAGGCGGCTACGCCTTGTTAACGTTTGCGCGTGACTGGTTTGGTTGGTGTGCAGATCCTGCTGCGGCGTAGGACTCGATTCCATCTCGTTCTCCCCAAATAATGGTTATATTTTTATAGTGATTGAATTGATATAAAAGCTTCATGCTGCGGTGAATCGCCAACAGGCCAAGTTCACCTTGCGTAACGTACCTGGATGTATGCCGACTAACTGCCTCTTATCTAAAGACCTAGCATCTAACAGCCTGTTATCTAACGGCTTGGCATCTAAAAGAGCCTCACTTAAGGAGATGGCACTTAATTGAGTGCCATCTTATTCAGCGCCACAGCACTTAGTGAACTGTCAGTTAACTTTGTCTGCGGCTTTTGTGGTTAAGTTGGTTTTGCTATTTACGGCGGCGCTTTGGTCATTTTGATCCACAATCTCTTGCTCAACAAAAAGTACTGCAATACCAGCGCACATCATCAAGACGCCACCTGTGATCAACGCATAAATAGGTTGACCATCGAACAGACCATTGAGCACTAAACCCAGCACACTGGCGGCAAGAAGCTGCGGGATCACGATGAAGAAGTTAAAAATCCCCATATAAACGCCCATTTTTTGCGGGGGTAACATGCCCGACAACATGGCGTAGGGCACAGATAATATTGACGCCCACGCGATACCGACACCTATCATAGGCAGCCATAACAGGCTTGGGTCTTTAATAAAGAAGAAGCTAATCAAGCCTATACCGCCACAGAACATATTGACTGTGTGCGTCAGTTTGATACCGATACGCTTAGCCAGCATAGGAATAAAGATCGCGGCAATGGCGGCAAAACCATTGTAGGAGGCGAACAGCACGCCGACCCAATCTGCGCCGTCGTTGTAGGCTTGGGACAACACATCGCTACTGCCAAAATGGTAAGACGTCACGGCTGCTGTGGTGTAAATCCACATGGCAAACAACGCAAACCAAGAGAAAAACTGCACTATCGCCAGTTGATGCATGGCTTTGGGCATATGGAATAAGTCATCGACCACGCTAAATACCATGCCGAGCTTATTGCGTTCAGCGGGTTGTGAATTGCCCAAACGCAGCGCGCAATACAGTTGCAATGGGCCAAAGGCAAAAATCCCTAAGCTTAAGATATACAGTTGCTTATCTAAATCCTGCGCCCAAATAGCGAAGGTGAGCAGGGCGCCGAGACCCATCCACACGAAGGACGCAAATTGATAATCCTTACGGGTACGAGTGCGAGCTAAGGTTTCATCCTCAGCATCGACTTGTTTTGCGTTAAAGGCGGCTAACTCTTCGGGGGAATATTCTCTTGTCGATACGACAGTCCAAGTAACCGCGAGCAATAACACTGCGCCACCGAAATAGAAGGCATAACGCACTGAGTCGGCAATTTCACCCGCTGGTGCAGTATTCGCGACAGCAAAAAAGTGAGTCAAAATATAGGGTAAGGCCGAAGCGACCACAGCGCCAATACCGATGAAAAAGCTTTGCATGGCATAGCCTTGGGTACGCTGGCTTTTCGGTAAATTGTCACCGACGAAAGCGCGAAACGGCTCCATGGCGATGTTGATCGAGGCATCCATAATCCATAACATGCCCGCGGCAATCCACAGAGTAGGCGAGTGCGGCATGATAAAAATGGCGAGAGTGGTAAAAATCGCGCCAATCAAAAAATAAGGGCGGCGACGGCCAAGGCGTCCCCAGGTTTTATCACTCAAATAACCAATAATAGGTTGAACCAATAAACCCGTTAGTGGCGCGGCAATCCACAGAATGGGGATTTCATCGATAGATGCACCTAAGGTTTGGAAAATGCGGCTGACGTTAGCATTTTGCAGGGCAAAACCAAATTGAATGCCTAAAAAACCGAAGCACATATTAAAAATTTGCCAGAAATTCAGCTCAGGTTGTTGCTTGAATGAATGCTGCGTCTGAGGCGTGACAGCTTGATGGCTATCTTTTTGATTAGCCTGTTGATGATTCGAAGACATTGAACTTCCTTTCTGTTGCCGGCAGTATTTCTGCCTTGAGTGCTTATTGTTTTAATTGTTTGCCGAGCAATGGATTGGCACTGTACTTTGCTTTTATGTGGATCGCTATTCATCACTGCTAAGAGGCTTGTGTTAAAGGCTTCCTGTAAAAGCCAGCAAGTCCCCGAAACAACTGATAGTTAGATTCAAAGCTTGTTCGCTATGGTTTCGCGCATGCTATGAATGAGTCTGCTCTGTGAAAAAATGGCGAATATACCTCTCCCTCAGAAGTATATTCGCCAATAAATTCATTTCTAAATTGGACCTCAGCCTTAGTTAAAAGCGGTCAGTCCAAAAGAGTGGCTCAAAGCCAGTCAGCAGAAAGAACTTAAGCCTGATAGCAATCCTTGTATATAACCCTATCAGAAACGACCTCACAGATTTCAAACCCCACAAGCAGAGGGTGAAACTAGCGGATTTATAGTAGCCTCGGCGTGGATTTGTGCACAACTGCTTACATACGTATTCATCATGGGTTGATAACTTCTGGTAAACAGGGGTGCAACCTGCTGTTGGCTATTTTTAACTTTGCAGGAAGCTAAGTTCATTTGACACTTTAGGACCGCACTATATAGTCAGCTGGGGGAACCCTATGCCCCAAACTTGTGAATAAGAGGATACCTATGTTTGTTGTTTCGCTCACCTATAAAAAGCCTATTGCCGAAGTGGAGTTACATTTAGCCGCGCACATTGCCTACCTTGAGCAGTATTATGCCGCAGGGACTTTTGTCGCCTCGGGTCGCAAAGTGCCACGTACCGGCGGTGTCATCCTTGCTAAGGCTGAGAGTCGCGCGGCGCTAGAGGCCATTTTGCAGCAAGATCCGTTCTGCATTGCCGATGTTGCCGAGTTTGAGGTAATAGAGTTTGTGCCGACTAAAACCGCGCCCGGATTAGAGCAGTTAATTGAAGTGATTTAATAACCTTTTAGGCCGTCGTGGAGGCTAATATCGGCAGGTTAGATTTCGTAGCTTGAGCGTAAGGTGCCTAGCGATTTAGATTGGTACGATTGAATCCGTTGAACTATAACAGTGGGACTCGATAAGTGGGATTTGATGGATCAAATTTGGACTGAATTACAACAGGCTCAGGTTTTTAAAACCTTTTCAGATATTGGCGACCCCGCCCATTTCTACCACGCCAATGGTTTTCCATTAGGCGTTTATGCGCCCTTATTGGTCAAGTTGAAGCGAGCGTTCAGTCTTAATGCACTTGAGTTAAGACCGACTTGGCCTGATGCAGGTATGCCGCCTAAGCGCCGAGATTGGCAGCTTTATGCCGATGATTTGATCTTGCATATTGAGCGGCATTGCAGTGCGCCGATTATCGGAATTGGCCATTCAATGGGAGCATCCAGCACCATTCTTGCCGCCAATAAAAGACCTGATTTGTTTAAAGCACTGATACTAATTGAACCTGCAATGGTATCGCGCCCGATCGCTTGGTTTGTTAAGTTAATGTCTAAATCGTTAATGAATCTGACCGCGCCCGCAAAAAACACCTTAAAGAAGCGCGATGTGTGGGAAACCCGGGAGCAATATATCGAATATTGCAAAATGAGTAAGCTATACAAACGCTTTGATGATGAGGCTTTTATCGCCTTAGCCCAATTCGGGATTCATCAAAACAATGATGGCCAATTCACCCTGAAGTTTCCTAAACGATGGGAAGCGCATAATTACACTCAACCGCCGAATGTACTATCGATATTGAAGCAGATAAAGCTTCCCTGCGTCGCCATCCGAGGGAAACCGTCAGTGTTCTTTTCTGAAGCGACCTGGCAGCGCTGGCAACAGCTCACGCCGGATACAGTATTTTTAGAAGATAAGCGATATGGACATCTGCTGCCGTTAGAAAATCCATCTGCCTGCTTTAGCCTTATACATCAAGGGCTCAGTGAACTAAATCACAAACGGGTGAAGTGAGTTTGAGATGCACTAAGAATGAAAGGGCACTCAGAAAACGGCTTAGGTTAAGAGTGCACTGACGCTAGCTAAACGCGAGCGCTACAGTTCAAGCTAATGATTATCCAAATGATCAGCATGAGCGGTATCTGACCTTATATCCAACAGTGATATCGAGAGATCTATGCTAAGGGAGTCGGACCCTCGTTGGAACGGGCTAAAGCCTGCAATTTAGCGCTCTTTTGGTGAATTTATCCGATATTCTGCGACCTAGTTTGCTATTATGCCGTTTTCCTTTTTGAAACCTTACGCAGGTTTCCGCTGCGCGAGTCCCGCTTTTTATGTCTATTCAAACGCTGTTATCGACGGCTCTGGCGAAACGCCATGATTTTTTACAACAAGCAGAACAGGATCAAACCGATTGTTTTCGGGTGTTCCATGGCACAGTAGAAGGCGTGAGTGGCTTGAATGTCGACCGTTACGGCGATGCTTGGCTAGTGCAGAGTTTTCATCAGACCTTAACCGATGAAGAGTTAGCCGATGTTAGCGCCGTTTTGCTGCAACAGGCCGATTTGCCGATTGTGTATAACGACCGCTCATTAGGCAATTCCCGCGTATTGAACGCGTTATCACCGGCACTGACAGAGATCGCGAGTTCTGAGCGAGTCATGCAGGAAAATGGCATCAAGTTCAGCACTAAACTGCGTCACGAAGGACAAGATCCGCTGTTATTCCTCGATATGCGCATTGGTCGTGAATATGTACGGGCAAACAGCCAAGATAAAACCGTGCTGAATTTGTTTTCCTACACTTGCGGCATTGGTACAGCGGCAGCCATCGGCGGCGCGACCCGGGTGATGAACGTCGATTTTTCTTCCTTTGCTTTAGCCACGGGCAAGGCGAATGCGGCGTTAAATCAGGTGTCCAATGTGTGTGAGTTTGTGCAGAGTGATGCGTTTCCGGCATTGCGCCAATTGGCTGGTTTAAGTGTGGGAGGGCGCCGTAATCAAAAATTACCGAGCTTCCCAAAATTGCCGCAAACCCAGTTTGATCTCGTGTTCCTCGATCCGCCGCGTTATGCCAAGAGTGCTTTCGGTATTGTTGATTTGATCAATGATTATCAAGGTTTATTTAAGCCCGCATTAATGGCGACCAAAGTCGGCGGCACTATCGTTTGCTGCAACAATGTGGCGAAAGTTGAGCGCCAAGCATGGTTTGACAGTTTAGTACGCTGCGTTGAAAAACAAGGCCGCACAGTCACAGCGCACACTTGGCTCGATCCCCATGAAGATTTCCCTTCGTTCGATGACAATCATCCACTTAAAATTGTCGCGCTGACCTTAAGTTAACGACATAGCGATATGAACGGTATAGTGATACCAACAAACAGGGCACCCGATGTGGTGCCCTGTTTATTTGTCCATTTATGTGCCGCTAGATGGGTTGCAGGTGGAAGGCAATTGCGACGCGGTTCCAGCCATTAATGGCAATGATTAAGCTGGTGAGGTCGACAATTTCTTTCTCGGAATAATGCTCTGCAAGCGCCGCATACTGACTGTCATGCACGGGCGCAGTGGCAACTTGGGTTAAGATTTCTGTCCAGAGCAGCGCTGCACGTTCCCGTTCATTAAAGAGTCCATCGACCTCCTGCCAAGCGGCAAGTAAATCTAAACGCAGCTGTTCTTCACCGTCGCTTCTGGCTTCTTCTGCGTGCATTCGCTGACAAAACGCGCAGCCATTGAGTTGCGATGCTCTAAGCTTGACTAAATGCACCAGTAATGGCGAAAAGTGGGAGTCGCCGGCTGCTTTGTCTAAGCTTAACAGTGCGTTGGCGAGTGCGGGTTGTAGCTGATAAATTTGCTGGCGTGGTATACGTTCTGACATAAAAGCCTCCTATAAGCTGAGGCTTCAATCTAAGCGGTTAGCGCGACCTGGGATTGGAGATTTGCGACATTTTACGCTTTTTGTATTGTCCTGGTGTTTGCTGTGTCACCCTAACAAAGTGTTGATGTAGATGGGCTTGATCGTAAAATCCGCAATCGAATGCGACCTGCACTAGGCTGAGGTTAGGTGATTGGCTGAGTAAGTTTCGGGCGATTTTGACTCGGTTTAATTGCAGTAACTGCGCGGGTGACAATCCGGTTTCTTGTTTAAATCTTCGTTCAAACTGGCGGCGACTTAAGGGCAGTTGCTTATAGAAATCCTCTAAACTGGCTTGGGTTTGAATAAGCTTTGGCAAATTCGCCTGCACTAAGCCAACCATAGCGCTTTTATGTCGAGATAACATTGCACCAAATTGCTGCTGGTTGAGTTGCAATAGCCAATGCTCAAGTAGGGCGATGCGTTGGGCTGGCTGATTGGTTTGCGCCAGTTGTGATAACAGTTGCTCCAATCCAGTTAGCTGCAATTGCGTCGCATCAATAGTCGTCACTGATGCGGCAGACAGAATATCTTGCAGTTCAATGCCGAGTAAATGAAACGCGCCTCCGGGGTGAAAGCGAACTGTCATCAGCTCGATTCCTGGCAAAAAGGCGTGGGAATGTCGGCTCTGACCACAGTGAAACAACACTTGGGGTTCTTCGCCGCTGAGCGTTTGAGTTAGCGCTGGCGTTGGGAAATAGAAATGCAGGCTAGTGCCGCCGTCCGGATAAAATGTCTGCTCAATGTTCTGCGGTAAATCGGTCGCTACGCGCAAATGAAAGTAGCGCTGCACCCAAGGGCGAAGTGGCGCTAAGGGGTGAAAATGCGTAAAGCCTAAGTGTGCGAGTTCGGTCTCAAAACGCTTAAAGCTGCGCATTTCTAATAAGTCGGCCGTGTACCGCAAGATAAGCACCATAAACAAGTAAAGGAAGGTCAGATTAATCTAACTGAGGCATTTTTGCACCTGTGTTGGTTGTACGCATTCGCCTTAGGTTGAAGTGGTTAGTCTGTGGTGTTTGCGAGGGCATTTACAGCCTGTTTATTCGATTTATACCGATTTGTCGGCCAATGAGCACGAACTGAATTTAGGCCAACATAACTAAGGCGCCTCGACTATGGTTAACTTTTATGTTTTCTATTTGGATAAACCTGTGCTATCTGGCAATAAAAAGTCACCAAGGACAAGGTACATCCTTGGTGCTTTCTGTTTTTTACTCTGTATTTTTACACTCGCTTAAGCATTTAAGTTAATGCGCTGAACTGAACACGATGAAATCTAAAGTGCTTTAAAGCGTATTGCCGTGCCGCCACTGCTGGCGAGTGCGAGGTTTAGGCTATCTTTAGCATTCACTTCTTTAGTCTCAATCACATAATCATAGGGATTGGTTTTCCAATCGGCGTTTGCGCCATCGCGGTAAATCTGCGCTTGATAACGTTTCTTGGGATCGAGGAAATCCAGTTTGACCGTGACCTTGCGCGCGGTTTCATCCGTGAGTGCACCTAAGTACCAATCACCTTGATCCTTCGCTTGGCGGGCAAAGACCACATAGTCGCCGACTTCACCGGCAAGCGCGACACTCTGATACCAATCTGTGGGCACATCGCGGATAAATTGGAAGGCATCTAAGTGCTTTTCATAATTGCGTGGTAAATCCGCTGCCATTTGGATTGGGCTATAGAGCACAACGTACAAGGCGAGCTGTTTGGTCAAGGTGGTTTGCACACGGTTTTGCGCATCCAACCCCTTAGGTGCTAAGTCAAAAATCCCCGGTGTAAAGTCCATTGGGCCAGCGAGCATACGGGTGAACGGTAGCATGGCCGTATGTTCAGGGCTATTTGGTGGGCTACCCCAGGCATTGTACTCTTGGCCGCGGGCACCTTCGCGGGCGATCCAGTTAGGATAGGTTCGGCGCAGACCCGTGTCTTTGATTGGCTCGTGACTATTGATGCTGATATGGTGTTTCGCAGCTTCTGTGACGCTGTGCAGATACTCACCCACCATAAACTGGCCGTCGTGCCACTCGTGACGGGTAATGCCTTTGTCATCGATACGCTTGATTTGGCCACCATCAGCGACATAGCCCGTCTTGACTTGGGTCACACCGTGCTGCTCATACAGGGCAAAGGCATCAGCCATTTGATCGCGATAATGGGTGACTGAGCCTGCTGTCTCGTGGTGGCCGATTAAACGCACCCCTTTTTTCGCCCCGTAGGCTGTGATGGCGGGCAGATCGAAATCGGCATAGGCCTTAGTAAAGCTAAATTGATCGCCATTATGGAACCAGTCGCCGTCCCAACCTTCATTCCAACCTTCTACCAATACACCATCAAACTGATATTTAGCGGCGAAATCCATGTAGCGTTCGGTTTCGCTGGTGGTGGCGCCGTGGGTTGGGCCCGAACCCCAAGTATTTTCATTTAAGTGCATTCCCCACCAAATACCGACGTATTTCCCCGGTTTTACCCAAGCAACATCGCCGAGTTTATTGGGCTCATTGAGGTTAAGGATAAGGTGCGAATTGAGCAGCCCAGTCGCGTTGTCGGCAATTTGAATGGTGCGCCACGGCGTATAAAAGCCCACTTGAGTTTTGACGCGAATGCCATCGGACCAAGGCGTGAGCTCGGCCTTAAGCTTGCCATCGCGCTGCTGATCTAAGGTCATGGCGGCAAAGTCCACCAAGGCGGCCTCGTGAATACTTAAGTGCGTACCGTTCGCGAGTTTAAAGGTGAAGGGCGTGTGGACTCTATCGACTTCTTTCAGCGCTGTGGTGCGATACAAATATTCGTAGCGATTCCAGCCACGGGCAGGGATCCACCATGCTGTGGCTTTATCGGCTTGACCGACATTGAACTCGGTTAACTCGTCTGTGATTAAGATCGGCGAATTAGCGGGAAAGGAGGCTTGCTGGGCTAAGTGATAGCGAAAGCCAATACCATCGTCAAAGGCTTTAAACTCGACTTCGAGTTGCACCTTGCCGTTGCTTAATACTGCGGTCAGTTGATTGTGCTGATCGCGGATCCATTCCTGCTCGCCCCAAGGTTGTTGCCACTTGTCATCTGCACTTTTTTTCTCGCTGCTGTTAATCTGCAATCCTTGACCAAGTTCGCCAAGGGATTGAAAAACTAAGCCTAAGCGGCTCGGTTCTATGACTGTCTTGCCGTGAAAATCGATTTTATATTCGGGGCGGCCTGTATCGTCACTCAAGCTGATTTGAATTTGTTGGTTGGGTGAGCTGACGGTAACGGTTTTGGCAAATACGTTGGCACTAAAGAGACTCGTAACCGCAAGAGCGATAAGTGTAGGGCACAATAGCGCTTGCGATCGCTTTTGGCGTGATGAACTCTGGCGAGTGTGGCTGTTTGTTAAGTGGCTGTCTGTTACGTGACGGGCAGTTAAGTCGCTGCGAGTAAACTGAATAGGGTTGGTCTTGATGAACATTCCTTGATCCTTGTTTTTATAATGAATGTGACTCACAGCATACTAGTGGCGATGGCTTTTTAACCGCAACGGCCTGCATACGTATTCACCACATTAAGGCGTGACGTAACAGAAGTGACGAGAAGCACTGCGAGGGCACGAACAAAAGATGTGGTTTGCGTTTGACTCGGGTAAAATGCGCGCTTTATTTTTGCTTAAAAATGCAATTCAGCGTGGGATTTACAGTGGGATTTACAGCATTTTGAGCCGCAGCAGTAAGGTCAAATCGTGAAAATTAGCCAACGTTTACAACAGATAAACAGCATGATCAGTGGTCATTATGATCATATTTGGGATTGCTGCTGCGATCATGGTTTGCTCGGTATGCTGTTGTTAAAAAGAAGCGCTGCCCACCAAGTGCACTTTGTCGATTGTGTGCCTTCGCTGATGCAGGCGCTTGAACTGCGGTTGCAGCGTTTCTTTCCCGCAGAGATATCAGGCCTTAATCCACACTTAGACCTCCACTCAGACCCACACTTAAACCTAGACATGGACCCAAATTTAAGTCGTCATACTCAGTGGCAAGTGCATTGCCTTGATGTTGCGGCTTTACCGCTCGCGCAAACCAGTGACAAAGATAAACAGTTGATTATCATCGCTGGTGTGGGCGGTGAACTGCTGGTGGACTTAGTGAAGGCAATTCTAGCCAAGCACCCACAGCGGCACCTCGAATTTATTTTGTGTCCCGTGCATCATAATTATTATGTCAGGCAATCACTCACTGCCTTAGGGTTAGGGCTGAAGTCGGAACACTTATTGGAAGAGAATCAACGTTTCTACGAAATCCTCCATGTCAGTACAATCGCGGCTCCAAATGGTCGGCCTATCAGTGCTACGGGTTCGTTAATGTGGCAGATGCTAGATGAAGCAAGTTTGCCGCGAGCGCAGCGTTATCTGTCGCAGGTGATTGGTCATTACCAACGCATGCCCACGCATAAGCAAACACCAGAGATTATTGATGCTTATCAGCAGCAATTGGCCCAGCTCTTGAGTGAGCTTAGTGAGTTTGAATGCTCTTGAGCATTTTTGCCGTTTAGGCATTACGTGAGCACTAAAGATGAGAATCAGGCGAAAGAGATGATGCATCGCGATCTTAACATCATGTGTAAAACGATTTTAGTTTAACCCGTTAATAATCAAGAGTCTAATCGCTAAAACCTATTAATCACTCGAACGGGACTGAGTGTGATTATTGCCTCTGCTACAGTTTTTGATCTGCATTTGGCACATTTTCGTTTATGCTGCGACTCCTTTTCGGCAAATGGCTAAGACTATGCGTTTATTGAGAACCACCCAAGATCCAGCGGTTAACCTACAGACGGCACGCGTTTTTTATCGCAGAGCTGCCCGCGCGATAGTGTTATCGGGTGAAGACATTTTGCTGCTGTATACCCAAAAATATCGCGATTACAGCTTACCCGGCGGCGGGATTGACGACGGCGAGAGCCTCGAGGATGGACTGATCCGCGAGCTACAGGAAGAAACCGGCGCCCTAGACATTCAAGTGTTAGCCCCCTTTGGTCGTTACGAAGAGTTTCGGCCTTGGTATCGTGAAGGGGCGAACGTAGTGCACATGGAGTCATTCTGTTACGTGTGCCGTATCGACACCTCACTGGGCGAGCGTGGTTTAGGTGAGACTCGATTAGAAGCCCATGAGATAAAAAATGGCATGCGGCCTGAATGGCTTAATATTCATCAAGCTATCGCTCATAACGAAGATATTCAGCGTAATCATCCCCATAAAGGCCAATCAATAGAGCGTGAAACTTTTCTGCTAAAACAGATAGTATTGGAATGTTTATAAGTTTTATATTTTAAATCAAAGTGTTAATCTATGATTTTATTTCACGACAAAATTGATTTTTATGATTTGTTGGCAATTGAACACGGTTATTTTAACCTGATCTTTTAAGTGGATGTGCTTCGAGCCAGTACCTGACTCAGTGGACGTTTAAGGCTATTTCTCACTCTTTTGCCGCAGCAAGGAAGGCAATGCAGATTATTTTATTGACCCACGAACGCGAGTTAACCCGCAAAACAAATACTGGCCAACTCGCGTTAGCCGCATTCCCTGAAGAGGTGAAAAGCATCGTCTGGTCGAGAACTACACCTGATAACGATTTAGTGGTAATGCTGGCATCGCAGCAGGCTAAATTGTTGTTTCCTGCAAGTGATACTGAGCCCGCTGTGCCCATTGATCATAATGCCTTAGATACGGATTTAGCTGAGCCAGCACTCTCGAACGCACAAATGTTGTTAGCGCCTGCGCAATCTACAGTGATAGCAGAACAGCGAATGCCGAGTCAAGTGGTGATTTTAGATGCGACCTGGCAGGAGGCACGTAAGATGCTGCGCCAGAGCCCCTATCTGAAAACGGCTGCACGAGTCAGTTTGCCACCACTTATGCCTGAATCCGTTTTTATATTGCGGCGTAATCAGCAAGAAGGAGGCTTGTGCACCGCAGAATGCATTATTGCGCTTTGGCGCCAGTGTGGCAGAGCAGAACAAGCGACGCTATTAGCGTCGCTATTTACTGAATTGAATAGCCGTACTTGATTGCGATGTTCGAGAGAACGTTTGAGGAAGTGCTTGAATAGATAATTAACGACTTTCAGCTTTGACCCACAGATACATCACCGTCAGTTAAATCAGAGCCAATTAAATCACCATCAGGTAAGTCATAGTCATTTAAATTAAAGCCGGTTAAATCACCATCAGGTAAGTCATAGTCATTTAAATTAGAGCCGGTTAAATCACCATCAGGTAAATCATAGCCATTTAAATAACAGTCAGATAAATACACAGAAAGTGACTCATGGCACCGCCAAGCACAAACAAATGCCAAATGGCATGGTTAAATGGAATGCGTTTCCCGACGTAGAACACAACACCTAAAGTGTAAAATAACCCGCCTAAGATCAATAGATTAAAACCTAACTCCGACATGGCCGCCGTTAAATCGCCCATCACAGTGACACATAGCCAACCCATGGCGAGATACAAGACTAAGCTTAACTTTTTGAATTTGTGAATAAATAGCGTCTTAAATAGGATCCCACCAATCGCAAGCGACCAAATCGCTGTTAAAATCACTATCGATTGCGTCCCCTGTAGGCTTATCAGCATCAAAGGTGTGTAAGTTCCTGCAATCAAGCAGTAAATTGCGCAGTGATCGGCGATCTTAAGTTTATGTTTCCAGCCTGAATGGCTAACGCTGTGGTATAAGGTCGAGCATAGAAAAAGCACTATGATGCTCGCACCATAAATGGCAACGCCTGTTAGTTGAATTGGCGTTAGATGATCTTGCCCTTTGAGTAACATCAGTACCAATGCCACTATGCCTGCGATGACGCCTAAGCCATGGGATACGCTATTAGCGATCTCTTCTTTAATACTATACGGCCCAGAATTAGCAGGTATTTTAGCTGGGTTTTGTTGTTCGATAATACTTTGACTCGACATGGTAGATACACACTCGCAAACGATAATGACTGAGTCTATCAGTTAGGAAAATAAATCACCATATTTAAGCGTACAACTGTAAGCTTAAATGTGTAGCTGGCTTCTATTGTTTTCGCCCTTTAGATTTTTAACGCCGTCTTGTATTCCCGTCAGCGTATCGCATTGATGATGTTATCCGCTTTAAGACGTAAGAGTGAACAAGCCATTTCCTTTCAATTTAGCGCGATAGTGAGCTCAATTCCCAGCCTTATTTGTCTCGACTGACAAGTGTCTTACTAAGCATTAGCGTAAGCACTGCGCTTGTAACGTGTTGCATTCGCGTTGAACTTTACCCTGTTTGCCTCCTCTAATCTGCGTTGAGCACTCGCAAGTAAATGCAATCATTGGATAATTCTCTTTCAATATTCAGCAACTCGATATTGGATTTGAGTGCAATTGTTCCACGTTAAGCATCATCGAAATCAATTGAGACTACACAAAACCTAAGGATGGATTTTGCCTTTTCAACGTCAACCCAAAGCCGCGCCTTTATTGACAGTATCTCCTACAGCAATAGCGATTGGAGATGATACTGATAGTGCTTTGCTTTTTTCGGTCACATCGCCAGAAGGCGAGACTTTTATTGCATTTGATCATCACCTCGGTGATCTGGATACTGCTCAAACGCCTGTTTTTACCACTGATGCCGAGCCGTCAGCGTTCAATCGCGGTGCAGACCATTCAGCCTCTAAGGATGACATCAAAGGCATAGCTCAAGTTAAAGCCCAAGATTTAGTACTGCAAGAAATCCATGCTGAACATCAAGATCAACATCAAGATAAATTGGTTGCTGAGTCTGAATCCAAACCTGAACTGTCTAGGATAATACAAACCCGTGCTCAAGGATTGGGGTTACGTACTCGTCAGCCGTATTTCAAAGGATTAAGTCTGCTTTGTTTTGTGCTCTTAGTGCATGCGTGTTTATTTTTACTTATCTGCATTTTGTGGCGCCCACAGTTAAATCCCTTTGGATTAACGGAAACAGAAAGCCGGGGCCCTAAAGTAACGGCGCTTAAAGCTTACTTTATTTATGCTCCCGCGGTAGAGAAGGCTGAAAGCGCTGCGCTAGAAACAGAGATCAAGGCCGAGGATAAGACTGAGATGACAAGTTCTGTTACGCCTACAATTGTTCCCACGCCTGCAACTCAAGTTAAGCCTATGCCAATATTTGAAAAGGTCGTGCCTGAAAAAGTAGAGTCGGAAAAAGTGAAGCCAGATACGGTTAAACCGGACATCACTCAATCGAGCCAATCTCAATCAAGTGCCCAAAGTGAAGTACAGTCCGCGGAAGTGACGGCAAAAAAACCAACTAATACGCTTGATACCACAGAAATAAAGCCGCAGCTTGGCGCTAAGAGTTCGTCCGCAGCAGAAGGTGAGAGCACAATAGCGACAAGCTCAAGCATGAGTTTATTCACCCAGCAATATTTTGAACGTCAGCGCGAGCAAGCGCTCGATGATCTCGTCATTGAACAGGCCGATAAATTCACCCGGAAATCGAATATGAGTGAAATGAGCCCTGAGATGGAAGTGTTATTTGTCCCTAACGCCGATGATTTCGGTGGCACAACGAGTCTAGATTTACCCTTAGACCCAAATCGTATTGTGCGTAAAGGGGATACTTGTTATCGCGTCGTCCGTCTGGGGACACAAATTAATCCTAACGCCGAAAATTTAGGTTTTCCCATTAACTGCAGTGGCAAAAAAATCAATCAAGCTATTGATGATGCCATTCAATCTCGATTAAACAAAATGATGCTCAAACCCCATAAATAGTGACTTTCTTTTATGATCTATTTTCACGATAATCACAACTTTGCTAGTTTAATTTAATTTACTTAATTAAAAACAACAAATTATGAATCTTTATTTTGGATTGGTAGTTAAGGTTTTTAATTACTTTTTTCCTTGTTTGTTGCTGCCGCTTCTGTCTATACTGCGCACTCATCTTGTCGGAGTGCCTCTTGGCTGAGACCGTTTATTCGGGATCCGTTGAACCTGATCAGGTTAAAACCTGCGAAGGAAACAAGCGTAATAACACACATTAAATCGCAAAAATAGACGGCTTTAACACCTGTTTACTCAGCAGTGTTTTAAGCCTTAATGTTTAGATTTAATTGTTATTGAGCAGGGTAACTCAATTTTTGAAGCCAGTGTTGGCCACAAAAATTGATTGCCATGTCCAGCTATCAACAACTCAATTCTCCAGACAAGCAACTCCATTTTTTAACGTGAGATTGCTTATGTCCAGTTCAAACCAAAACCCAGCTGTAGCTGCCAATGCGATAGAAATCACAGCGCCAGAATCGACAATCCCTAATAAATCGACAGTGCCTAATAAATCGATCGTGCCTAAGGCGCCGAGTCGCCGCGAAACCCGCGCGCAGGCCCAAGCCTTTATCGATACGTTAGCGCCACTGCAACATCCTAATTCACAAAAGATTTATCTCGAAGGTTCAAGTGCCGATATTCGCGTTGGCATGCGACACATTCTGCAGACTGACACGCTGGTGGGCGGAACAGATGATGCGCCTATCATGGAGAAAAATCCGCCAATCCGAGTGTACGATTGCGCCGGACCTTATTCCGATCCTGAGGCCGACATCAATGTGCGTCTAGGTCTTGGTAAATTAAGACAAAACTGGATCCTAGCCCGCAATGATACAGAGCAATTACCCTGCGCGACCTCAGATTTTACCCAACAAAGACTCGCCGACGACGGTTTAGACCATCTGCGTTTTGAGGCGGGTTCGAGTGCCATTGTCCGCCCACGCAGAGCGCTGCAGGGCAAACGAGTTAGCCAATTACACTATGCCCGTCAAGGGATTATCACGCCCGAAATGGAATATGTGGCGATTCGTGAGAACATGGCACTTGCCGAAGTACAGGATGAAATCCTCAATCGTAAAGCCAAGGGCGAAGCCTTTGGTGCCTTAGTCGGCGAACCGATTACCGCCGAATTTGTCCGCGCCGAAGTTGCCCGTGGCCGCGCGATTATTCCGCTGAATATTAACCATCCAGAAGCCGAACCTATGATCATAGGGCGTAACTTTCTGGTGAAAGTGAACGCCAATATTGGTAATTCTGCGGTGACCTCTTCCATCGAGGAAGAAGTGGAAAAGCTCGTCTGGTCAACCCGTTGGGGCGCAGATACGGTAATGGATTTATCCACGGGGCGTTATATCCACGAGACCCGCGAGTGGATCATCCGCAACTCGCCAGTGCCCATCGGCACAGTGCCGATTTATCAAGCGCTGGAGAAAGTGAACGGCGTGGCAGAGGATTTAACCTGGGAAGTGTTCCGCGATACCTTGATTGAACAAGCTGAGCAAGGTGTTGATTACTTTACTATTCATGCTGGTGTGCTGCTTCGTTACGTGCCGATGACGGCTAAACGCGTTACTGGGATCGTTTCCCGCGGCGGTTCAATCATGGCCAAATGGTGCCTGAGTCACCACAAGGAAAACTTCCTCTACAGCCATTTCCGTGAGATCTGTGAGCTTTGCGTTGCCTACGATGTATCCCTGTCTTTAGGTGATGGTATGCGTCCAGGCTCGATTGCCGACGCTAATGATGCTGCCCAGTTTGCAGAGCTTGAAACCTTAGGTGAGCTAGTCAAAATCGCGTGGGAATACGACGTACAAACCATTATCGAAGGGCCGGGACATATCCCGATGCAGCTCATTAAAGAGAACATGGACAAGCAGTTAGCTCACTGCGATGAGGCGCCGTTTTACACGCTTGGCCCGCAAATCACCGATATCGCACCTGGGTATGATCATTTCACCTCCGGCATAGGCGCGGCCATGATTGCTTGGTACGGCTGCGCTATGTTGTGTTATGTCACGCCAAAAGAACACTTAGGATTACCGAATAAACAAGATGTTAAGCAAGGTTTGATTGCTTATAAGATTGCCGCCCACGCCGCCGATGTGGCGAAAGGTCATCCGAGTGCGCAAATTCGTGATAATGCGCTGGCAAAGGCGCGGTTCGAATTCCGCTGGGAAGATCAATATAACTTAGGACTCGATCCTGAAACCGCACGTGCTTATCACGATGAATCTTTACCGCAGGAATCTGCTAAAGTCGCGCATTTTTGCTCTATGTGCGGCCCTAAATTTTGTTCGATGAAAATCACCCAAGATGTGCGCGCCTATGCCGCTGGCTTAGAGGCGGCACAAGCGAAGGCGGATCAAGTTGAAGCGGCAGCCCAAGCCATGCAAGTCACAGTCAAGACGCCGCAGGAGTTGGAAGCGGCAATGGCGCTAAAATCGGCACAATTTGCTGCTTCGGGCGCCGCGATTTATCACGCGAAAGACAAGCTTGTCGCCGAAGCTGAGGAAGCCTAATTATGTTGGGTATTCATGGGGATAATGCACCCATGAATACTGAGCGTCCCGCGTTTGTTTGGACCATAGCCGGTTCAGACAGTGGCGGCGGTGCCGGTATTCAGGCGGACATGGCGACAATTCAAGATTTGGGCTGTCACGGTTGCAGTGTGGTCACCACAGTGACGGCGCAAAGCTCAGTGGCGGTCACTTTAGTCGAGCCCGTATCAGCGGCGATGTTAATGGCTCAGCTGACGACTTTACTTTCCGACTTGCCACCCAAAGCAATTAAAATCGGCTTACTGGCAGATCAAACTCAAGTGGCATTGCTGGCAGATTGGATCGCGAGTTTTAAAATCCACTATCCATCTGTGCCTGTGATTGTCGATCCTGTGATGGTCGCCAGTTGTGGCGATGCATTAGCAGTCGATAACTGTCAGGATATAAAAAGTGCGGCCAAATCAGCCTTAGATTTTAAGCCTTTCAAAGGTTTAATCGAACTTATCACGCCCAATGTGCTTGAACTTGGGCGGTTAACTCACAGTGATGTTTCAACGAAAGCGCAATTCGCTGCCGCGGCACTGGCTTTATCCCAGAGCCTTGATTGCAGTGTGCTCGCCAAAGGGGGCGATGTGAGCTTTGGTTGCACTGACATTCTTGATGATACTCATGCTCAAACTCAGACTAACGCTCATGATATCGCTTACAAGAGTAATGGCTGGGATCTTGAGCTTGCCGAGGATTATCTGGTTTGTCGTCAAGTGCGCGCGAGCTCTAAACTGCATCAAAATGGGCGTTTCTGGTTAGCCAGCCAGCGGGTTAATACCCGTCATAATCATGGTAGCGGCTGCACTTTGTCATCGGCCATTGCCGCCGTGTTAGCGCAAGGTTTTGTATTGCAAGATGCGGTGGTTGTTGCCAAAGCCTATGTGAGTCAAGGCTTAAGCGCGGCGATTGGTTTAGGGCAAGGTCCAGGACCGTTGGCCCGTACGGGTTGGCCTAATAACTTGTCCCGATATGCCAAGATAAATCTGTGTGATGGCAATTTTATTAGTTATCAACTCAACCAACACCTTGATGTTGGTAATGATTTAGTTGCAACAGTTTTATCCGCAACAGATCAGGCAACCGCTCAGGTAAGAATAGCCTCGACGCCACCTCAAAATATTTTATCCCACGGTTTTAAAGTGCTCGATGCCGATCTTGGTGTTTACCCTGTGGTGAGTGACTTAACCATGCTGGAAAGTTTATTAGCGGCAGGCGTTAAAACTGTGCAGTTACGGATAAAAACCGGCATCAGCGAATTAACTACTGCAGAGTTAGCCGAATCTGATTTAGGCAAGTCTGCGCTAGGTAGATGTGAGTCAGGCAAATCTAAGTCAGGCGAACCTGAGTTAATTGGCTCCGAATTAGAAGCACAAATTCAAACGGCCATTGCCTTAGGTAAGCATTTTAATGCGCAGATTTTTATCAATGATCACTGGCAGTTAGCGATAAAATACCATGCCTTTGGGGTACATTTAGGCCAAGAAGATCTCGCCGTTACCGACTTAGCGGCCATTCAAGCCGCGGGGCTCGCGCTTGGTATATCCAGCCACAGTTATTTCGAGCTGTTATTGGCGCACCAATACTCGCCATCCTACATAGCGCTTGGGCATATATTCCCAACCACAACGAAGCAAATGCCTTCGGCGCCCCAAGGGCTCGCAAAACTTAAACACTATGTGGCGTTACTCCAAGATCATTATCCCTTGGTCGCCATTGGCGGTATTGACTTAGCAAATCTGGCAAAGGTGAAAGCCACAGGGGTTGGCAATATTGCTGTGGTGCGCGCAATAACGAAAGCTAAGGATCCGTTAGCCGCGTTTGCAGAGCTGAGCCAAGCTTGGGAGCAATGTAGCTTGTCTGAAGAACTGGCTGTAAAGCATGAGTTGGGTGCTAAGCATGAGTAAAAAACCACCGCTTGGTCACGCAGAGGTTCTTTGCGGTCATATACACAGCGACAATGAACACTGCGGCCATACACTCAGTGATGCCGATTTCATGCGTTATTCTCGGCAAGTCTTATTGCCTGAAGTCGGTGAGGCTGGGCAATTGCAATTGGTCGACGCCAGCGTTGTTATTATCGGTCTTGGCGGTTTAGGGCAATTGGCGGCGCAATATCTGGCCTGTGCAGGCATTGGCAACTTGACCTTAATCGATATGGATAAGGTTGAAGTATCGAATCTGCCAAGACAATTGTTATTCAACGATGCCGATATTGGACTCAATAAGGCGCGAGTTGCCAAGCAAAAGCTCAAAGGCTTAGCGCCGCAGTGCACTGTTACTGCCCATGAAACAGCATTTAGTGCTGAGACATCAGCTCATCACTTCGCTGAGGTTTTACAATTAAAACAACAAGGTAAAAGAGTACTTGTGCTTGACTGCACAGATAACTTCGCGACTCGCCAAGCCATTAATCGCCGCTGTATCGAAGCGGCTTTACCTTTAGTCAGCGCATCAATCGCGGCATTTAGCGGCCAATTGTTCGCGGTCGACCAAATGCTGTTCCCCTCTGGTGGTTGTTATCACTGTATTTTCCCCGCACAGACGAGAGTGTCGCAGAGCTGCAGTACCCAAGGCGTACTCGGGCCGAGCGTAGGCGTCATGGCGTCAATGCAATCTTTGGTGGCCATGCAGCTCTTGTTGAATGTGGATAGCGGTTGCGATGAATCGAAAAATGTCTTGTTGGGGCGTTTTTGGCGCTTCGACGCTAAATCACTTTCATGGACAGCGGCGATATTAACGCGGGATCCCCATTGTGATGTGTGTGGTCCAAAAGAGGTACGCTCATCATCCGATAAGCCCAGCAAACTATAGAGCATGAAGGTTTGATATGATTTTAATTCACATAAATAATGTCCCGCAGCCATTAACGGAACCGACTTCACTCGCGGCGGTGATCCTCGCGCAAAATATTACCCTCGATTCGGTCGCTATCGTGTTGAATGCAGAGGTGGTTCCGCGCAACCGCTGGCAATCGATTCTCTGCCAACATGAAGATAAATTAGAACTTTTTTCAGCTGTAGCGGGAGGTTAGTATGTTAACGATTGCCGATGTGGAGTTTGAATCACGGTTATTTACCGGAACGGGAAAATTCAGCAATAGCCAAGTGATGCTTGAGGCGATAACGGCTTCAAAATCGCAGTTAGTGACAGTTGCGATGAAAAGAATTGATTTTAAAATGGGGCTTGATGATTTACTCACGCCGTTACGTCAAGCGGGTGTACGGCTATTGCCTAACACTTCGGGGGCGAGAAACGCCAAGGAAGCGGTGTTTGCGGCTGAGCTTGCCCGTGAAATGCTGGGAACTCATTGGATTAAGCTCGAAATCCACCCGGATCCTAAGTACCTAATGCCCGATGCTATAGAAACCTTAGAGGCGGCCAGAATTCTCTGTGAGAAAGGCTTTATCGTATTGCCCTACGTGCATGCCGATCCTGTGCTGTGCCGTCGTTTAGAAGAAGTGGGCTGCGCCGCGGTTATGCCACTGGCGAGTCCGATTGGCAGTAATCAAGGTTTAGTCACTGAAAGCTTTTTAAAAATCATCATAGAGCAGGCGCGGGTGCCTGTGGTGATCGATGCCGGCATTGGCGCACCTTCGCAGGCTGCGCGGGCAATGGAGCTGGGCGCCGATGCGGTGCTCGTCAACACCGCCATCGCTAGCAGCGCGTCGCCGATAGTGATGGCCGAGTGCTTTAAAGAGGCGGTGCAATGCGGCAGACGGGCCTTTGAAGCTGGGCTTGGCCGAGTACAAACGGGCGCGGTACATACTAGTCCTCTAACAGGATTTTTAAACCAATGAGTTTTGTAGCGGAATTTGCCAAGATCCCACGGGATAAACTGTTACTCGATTTGTATTCTTGCACAGCCCAAGATGTCGAGCGGGCGTTAGTGAGTCCAGCAGGGGATTTACGTAGCTTACTGGCCTTGTTATCACCTGCGGCGGAACCTTATATCGAAACCATGGCGCAGCACTCTGCTGCGCTTACGCGGCAGCGATTTGGCGCGAATCTGGGCATGTATTTACCGCTATACGTCTCGAATCTGTGCGCTAATGAGTGTGATTACTGTGGCTTTAGCATGAGTAACAAACTCAAACGCAAGACCTTGAATGAGCTGGAGTTGATGGCCGAAATGGCCATTATCAAAGATAGGGGCTTCGATTCTATTTTACTGGTGTCGGGTGAGCATGAAACTAAGGTTGGTATCGATTATTTCAAGCAAATGTTGCCGCTGGTAAAGCAGCAATTTAGCCATTTGGCGATGGAGGTCCAGCCCATGAGTGAGGACCATTATTGCCAGTTAGTCGCACTAGGTTTAGATGCTGTGATGATTTATCAAGAGACCTATCAGCCCGAGACTTATGCTCGTCATCATTCTCGAGGTAAAAAAATGGATTTTGCCTATCGTTTAGCAACACCGGACAGAGTTGCGGCGGCGGGCGTCGATAAAATTGGTCTTGGGGTATTACTGGGGCTGGATGATTGGCGTTTAGATGCGTTAATGATGGGATATCATCTCGACTATTTAGAACGACGCTATTGGCGTACCCGCTTTAGTATTTCGCTACCAAGGTTAAGGCCTTGTACTGGCGGGATCACCCCAAAAGTCATGCTATCGGATCTAGGTTTAGTGCAAATGATTTGCGCATTTAGAATTTTTAATCAACAGCTTGACATCAGCATGTCGACAAGGGAAAGCCCTGAGCTGAGGGATAATCTTTTACCACTTGGGATTACTCAAATCAGTGCGGGCAGTTCGACACAACCGGGCGGCTATCAAGCGCCTGACAGTCAACTCGATCAATTTGAGATAAGCGATGATCGCAGTGTCGAGCAAGTTATCGAACAGATGCAACGGCAGGGTTTTAATCCCGTATTTAAGGATTGGGAAGCTAATTGGATCACAGGATAAATCTGGCCGTAAATAAATGCTGAGAATGCAGATAAAATCTGTACTTTTGCACGTTACTGGTCAATAATTAACCCATTAATCACAGCGTGCAGGAATACCGTTATGCAAATCCAATCTGCTTATTCATCCGGTCTGCAAGGCTTGCAAAGTGCTCAATCTGGGCTCACTCAAGCAACGATAGATGTGGCTAAACCTACACAGACGCAAAGTGCAACTCCGGCTGAGCCTGCCAGAGATGTTGCCCAGCCCGATAAAACCTCGGCATTACTGGCAGCAAATGAGTCATTAAGACAAGGTGAAGCCTCAACAGAAGTGATTGAAACTGATTCAGAAACGATAGGTTCGATCATTAATATTAAGGTGTAAATATTATGTCGGTTGTGGCGCTATCACCTAAGGTTGGAGCGCCATCCTCTTCATTTTCGGCACATGATAAGACGCTAAGCTCGAATCTAAGCCAGACTCAAGCTAATAGCACTTATCAAGGAGCCAGCGCTCACACTGCAGGCTCCGCAAAATTTGAAGCGAGTGGTGCCTATGAACCACATTTTACTGGAACCTCAACCGCTCCGGTTCAAGCCGCGCCTATTGCTTCATTAGCAACTCACGTTTCCCAATCTCTGCACTCATCACCAAATGTGTCTTTTAATGCGAGTTCTTTGGCTGCTAGTTCATTGCAATCGAGCGCTCAAATATTTTCTGCAACGCCTGCAGCTATATCAACAACGCCTTTATTCAACGGGACAAATACGGCGGCATCCATAAGTTCAAATGTCGCTGGTATTGATGCTGTAAAAGCGCCGTTTTCAGTCGCTGCTACGCCTTTACTACCAGCGGTTAACGGCGCAAGCCAAGCACTAAAGGCCAATCCTTTTGCTGAATCAAGGCCGCAGGTTACTCTTCCTCAGGTCAATCTTCCTCAAGTCAATGGGTTAAAAGATCGGGCGAGTTTACATGCCGATGCCAGTTTTAGCTTATTAACGGGGCCAAGATCCATTTCTGGTGTGCGTGGGGGACAAATTGCAGCACCTGTGTCGACTTCGGCATTTTCATCAATCACGAGTACTATAGGAAGTAGCCTTGGCGCAAACGCCTTATCTACAACAAGTCCGAGTCTTAGTGTCACGAGCAGTATTCCCGCTAATATTTTTACGCCTCCGAGTTCTTCAATTGGCACGAGTAGCACAGATCTTCCCGCTTTTAATCCATCAAGTACGGGCAGTGTTTCTCCAATAACGCCTGATTTAGCCGCAGTGTTTGGGCCACAAACTGTTTTTACTGGCGCAGCGGTAGTTGACTCCTCTACGTCTTTAGATAATAGCTCTGTAAATAACAGTTCTGGAAATTCTGGAAATTCTGGAAATATAAGTAGTAGTAATAGTTCAGCAGCGATTGCGGGAACTGTTGAGCAGTCAAACTCTGCACAAGCAGCAGATCAATCCGCTCGCAATGAAGTTGCTCAACCGACAGTGTTGGAACAATTTACCCAGGTTTTCGGTGACGCTAAGGCTCAAGTTAGTCAGGTAGAAGATCCTGCTATAGCGTCTAACCCCGATGATCGTCAGCAAGCCTTAGCCGATGTCTTTGCTAAAAATGATAATCAGCTTGAAAAGCAAGCACAGGAAGAAGCGTCGCAGAAACAGCAAGCTGCAGCAGTGGAACAAGCAAAGCAGCAACAATCACAGGCGCAATCACAGGCACAGCAAGCTCAGGAGCAAGTGAAGCAAGCCCAAGAAAAAGCGCAGGCGCAACAGCAACAACAGGTTGATTCACTTAAGGCCAGAGATTCTGAGGTTAAAGCCCATGAACATGCTCATGCTACCGTCGGCGGGCAATACGCTCAGAGTCCGAGTTTTAAGTATGAGAAGGGCGCCGATGGCCAACGTTATGCCACCGATGGTGAAGTGCAGATCGATGTTTCTGCTGTCGGAGGCGATCCACTCGCAACAATAAACAAAATGAAGCAAGTGTACGCGGCGGCAATGGCTCCGGTTGATCCTTCATCTGCGGATATTCGCGTTGCCGCTGAAGCTTTGCAAAAAATGAATGAAGCAAAGGTGAAGCTTGCTGAAGAGCGGCAACAACAGATTGTAGACTTGCAAACAACCCAAACCTTAGTGGGCGCCGATGCGCAGATTAAAGCGCTACCGCCGTTGCAAGAACACACACCCGTAGTAACGGGGAACGTCGATGAGTCAGGGAATATCTCTCAGCCCCAAAATGCCGTCTCAACACCAGTATCAGATGCAGTCGATAAGCTCATTCAAAGGGTTGAAGCGCAGACGGCCAAAACAGCTGCGACGACTGACACAAGTTCTGGTATTAGTTCGGAAACTCCGTCTAATACATCGAGTACCAGCGGCTCAGTCAATACGCCAACGACAGTGGAAACCATTGAGCCACCGACTGCAACCTTAGCATTTGGAGAAGCATCAACTGCTGCTGATTTAGCGACCCGTTTTATTCCAAGACCCGATAGTACCGCAAGTCGTTATTATGCCGCTGTTGCACAAGCCAGTATTGGACCTTCAGTCCGTGCTGACGTAACGCCGCAAGTCAATATTCAGCCCTCTAATCTAGCCCCTGTAAACGAGCTGCCTAATAATGCGCAATCCACTACTGTTCTGCCAACTCTGGCAGCAAAAGATATCAACGAGGTAAACGAGCCGTCCTCAAGCATCAGTGCGAGTGAGAATCGCAGTGCGTCACTGCAGCGTGAGTCAAGTGTTGAAGATAATACATCGCAAGGAGCAGGATTTATTCAGTCGCAATACTTGGGTCAGCAACCAGCGCGCTATGTTGACTTTAGTGTGTAAGATTAGGCTGTAACTATGCCCATTCTGCTGTTCATTCTCTTTTTTGACGCAACCTCTCTGCATTTATTCTTTCGCACTAAGCACTAAGCACTAAGCACTAAGCACTAAGCCCGCGTCAGCACTAGGCTCTTAGCGTCTTGCTCACTCGAATTGAGAACTCGTTTGGTTATCTTGCTATTAATTGTTATTTGTCGGTTCAATTCCATGCTGTTTTAAAATCAAAGAGGCAAGCAGTTTGGATGCTGGTCCTTGTTGATCTCTATTAGGGATCACTAGGCTCAACATGATGCGGCGTTTTTGACTACCATCAAGATGTAAACGCACTAAATTGCCCGAAGCCAATTCCTCTTGGACTAAAAAAGACGGGATCCAACAGAAACCAATACCTTGGTTTAAAATGACTTTTGCCTCGTGGAAGTTAGAAACTGTCCAGCGCTGCTCAGCTTTGAGCCAGCCGATGTCGATATTGGATTGCACGCCGGTATCTTTGATCACTAACTGTAAATACTGTGCCAGTAGCTTATCGTCTTCAATCGAACCTAAGTCAGCGAGTGGGTGACTTGGATGACAGACGAGGTAGAGTTCTTGTTCACATAAAGGTTCGGATAAATACCCTTTGGGCGGCACCCCTGCACAGATAGCAATATCAACTTTGCTCTGAAGAATGAGCTCTTGGGTGCCGGTGATCACTGAGTCCAGCATGATGATGCGAGTGCCACGGCTGTGGGGCAGAAATGCATTGAGGGCACACACTAAGCTTTCCATCGGATAGATAATTTCACGGGCAATCGTGAGTGTCGGCTCCCACCCTTGTTCGAGATTACTCGCAAGTTGTTCTAACTCGTTGACGGCTTGGGTGACATGCCGTGAGCGGCGCAGTAGTACTTCGCCTTGCTGGGTGAGATAGGCTTTACGGCCTTTGACTTCGAGTAGTTCAATACCTAATTGATGCTGTAATTTGGCAACCGCATGGTTGAGTGACGATTGACTCTTGTTGAGTTTTTCGGCCGCTTGGGCATAGCCGCCAAAATCGACCACCGCTTGCAAAATACGCCATTGTTCTAAGGTAGATTTAGCTCGAGTCATTATAATCTCAATAAAACGATAGATTGAGGCTTATAGTGGCCACTTCTTACGACTTTTTCAATTAAATAACATAGAGTCAGTCATTCTCACGACATACAGCTAGCTATCTCGCGCTAAGTTATTGAGGGGATAGAGAGGCGAATCATGACGATTAACTGTGTTTGCGCCCGAGCGAGTCACAAACACAGCTTATGCATTGACTCTTAAAATGCACAAGAACCTGTGGCGTTGAAAGCTTGATTGTCAGAATTACCAGTATGCTCCGAAGCGGCGCTATTGGAGATCCTTTGGATCAGCGAAGCGCTATCAACGGGCGCACCAATGATGGCATTCAATTGTTCACTTACGTTTAAAGCGTCTTCATTGACGACTAACAAATTGAATAATTGAAGTTTGTCTTGGCAGCCTAATGTTGCTTGATCAATCAGCTGGGCTAACGATACTTGCCAGAGCGATTGGTAGTAGAGCGGCCCTTCGTTGGCGATAGCATTGAAGCTGTAGGGATAATCCTTGGTTTGCGGCCAATTTTGGCCGAAGCTAGCACTAAACTCTGCACCGAGATCCGGATAGACTTGTGAATTTACATCTTGATAAAAGTTGACTGCAACCTTAGCGCGAAAGACTTTGAGCTGTTTCGAATAAGCTTTAGCCAGTGTTTCACGCTCTTGTAAATAGCTTTGCTCAAATTGCGGAAAGAGTTGATGGCGCAGCACTTCAGCTAACCAGAGACTCGCCACAAAATGGCTATCCTGACTCTGCCCCATGGCATTGTTGAGGTAGAAATGGCTCGCTTTAGCAAGGGAAGTCACTGCTTCTGCGATGGATTCGGTTAACTGTTCAATGTCTTTGTAGTTACTCAACTGCGGCTTAAGATCCAACGCCTGTTGTCCAAATTGCTGGCCGAGTACACTTTGGCGCAATGTCTGCTGTTGACTACTTTGCTGTGGATTATGGTTGTACGCCACATAGATTTCACCCAACAATCTTTGCTGGTGGTAGACCCTGACGATATGCGGCCGATTAGGATCGGTTGGTGTTTTCTCGGCGTTGGCGGTTGCTATGGTCTCAAACTGCAAACCAAACACTTGCAGATAACTAAAGCTGCGACTCAAGACGTCTGAGGTCTGCCATGTGGGGCCTTTGGCTGATGCTTGTTGTGACAGTGTACGTCCAATATCCCAGGGAGCCACTTGCAAATCTTGGGTTTGGCTATCAAGAAAGGCTTTGACCAACTCAGGGGATGATAACTGCTGCGAACTAAGCGCTAATGCGCTGTAATCGGTAAAGCCTGCGGCAGTGGCGGCTTGTTGGCGCTGCTCTGCAATTCGCTGTAATGCCGTTTGATTGGTTTCACTCGCTCTGGCTTGGTAAGCCTGCCATACATTTTGGCGACATACGGCGTTTTCCTGTGTCAGTAAGTAGCTGACGATAGTGCCCGAAAAATCGCTTTGCTTTGCACTACTGCGCTTCGGCTCGTCACTTTTATCCTCTTCTTTATGCAGATGATGTTGCTGCTGAGTCGCTTCGGGTTGGCATTGGTTGTCATTGAAGGCAAGACTAAATTGTTGGCTGCCTAACCCTTGGCCTATGCTGGCCTGCGCCGTATGCAGTTTCGCTTTTTCCTCGGCGCTCCAATGCTGTTGTAGCAAGTGTTTAAGCTGTTGGCTCAACAGTATTTGTTCAGCATTACCTTGGGCTAAGGCGTAAGCCAGTTGGCTTAATTCTGCTTGGTTGAGAAGTTGCGACAGGGTATCGGCGAGGTGTAACTGGCATTGCAGTAAACCTTCGCGTTCTTCACTCGGTAAGTTAAACCCACGATAATAGTTGAGCCTGTCGTTGATATTATTAAGCCCAATCGTCTGTTGCTCAAAAATAAGCGCGCGCTGGGCCAAGGTTAATTGCGCCGTCGTTAAGCGCGCGTTGGCGAAGGCTGACGCGAGCTCAATGTTTGGTAAACGCAGACATTGCTCAACCAAGAGGGGAACAGGACTTGGCGCCGCATAGGCGGCATTCGTAGCATAAAGGCTTAAGCCAAGCAGGCTAACCAGTAAAGTGGGTTTTAACATAGGCAACACGTTCTGCAACTGTCATGGAATGAGACGACATGGCTTCAACATGCTTAAGACGAGGCAAAATACCTTTTCCATTTGCAATCTGAATCGCCAGTCCCGGGCGCGCATTGAGTTCAAGTAGTAAAGGGCCTTTGCTTTGGTCTAACACCATGTCAGTGCCGAGATAACCCATTTCACACATTTCATAGGCGCTGGAAGCTGTATGGAGCAAGCTTTCCCAATGGGGCACTATGATGTCGGTGAGTTTTTTACCTGTATCGGGATGAAACTCAATTTGTCTATCAAATTGCACTGCATGTAACCCTTTTCCCGAGGCAATGTCAACGCCTACACCCACAGCGCCTTGATGTAAGTTGGCTTTACCGTCGGATGCCGCAGTCGATAAACGCAGCATGCCCATCACGGGAAATCCCTTAAAAACAATCAAGCGTATATCGGGTACTCCTTCATGGCTATAGCCTTCAAACACAGGATCGAATTCGATTAGGCCTTCGATAATGGCAACATCGGGTTTACCGCCGAGCGAAAATAACCCACTGAGAATATTGGAGACATGGCGGTTAAGTTCAGAGAGGCTGATCTCGTGGCCACTGGGTTTAAAGTAGCGCCCATTATCGACCTTAGTGATCACAATAATGCCTTTGCCGCCCGAGCCTTTGGCGGGTTTGATGACAAATCCACTTCGGCTTGAGATACGTTCAGGGATATGCGCTATCTCGTGTTGTTCGCACACAACCGCAATCAGATCAGGAACCGCAATATCATTTGCTAGTGCCAGTTGTTTAGTGATCAACTTATCATCGACGCGTTTATAAAATTTACGCGGATTGTAACGGCCAATGTAATCGATATTACGTTGGTTCATATTAAGCACGCCATTTTTGCGTAGCTCCCACGGCCATGCGAACCCCACGTTTATGCACCCGCCAATGATTTAAAACGTTTGAGCTCGAGCAGGCGATAACCTGTGTATTGCCCCATAAGTAATACTAAGGCCAAGATCACTAAGTGAATCCCGAGAAAGTTAAACACCCAATGCTGTACCCAGCTTGCGTTCATGGCGAGGTAGGCCAAGGTGGCCACCATCAAACTGCCGCCACCTTGGAGCATGACCTCCCTCGGACCTTCTTCTTCCCACAGAATCGACATACGTTCTATGGTCCACGCTAGAATAATCATCGGGAAGAAAGTAATGGTTAAGCCTTCACTCAAACCAAACTTGTAGGAAAGCAGTGTGAATACGCCGATGATCCCAATCACCACGATGATCACTGCCGATATCCGTGAGATTAGCAGTAGATTTAAATGGGATAGGTAGGAACGGATGACGAGTCCGCAGGAAACGATAAGCAAAAAACCAATTAATCCGGTGAGTAAGCTGGTTTGAATAAAGGCCAGTGCGATTAATACTGGCATAAAAGTCCCTGAGGTTTTAATGCCAATCATCACCCGCAAAAATACCACCATCAGCACACCAATGGGGATCAGCAAGATCCCTTTAAAAAGGCTTTGCTCCTCAAGGGGTAATTGGTAGAGGGAGAAATCGAGCGCATTATTGTTCATCATCATGTCGATGGACGTCGCAAGGGCGGAACGGGTGTCCTGCAGCATAGCGAAGTTCACCTGCGAGTTAACGCCGCCCATGACATCGAGCACTGAGTGGCCTGCACGCTCCCACAGCAGTAGGTTTTGGGGGCGACCTTGTTTGCCTTTGACTAAATCAAACAGTATCCATTGACCGTCGTGAAAGACTTCAACAAAGGGCGATAAGGGCTGTCGACGGCGTTGATCTTCTAAATACAAACCGCTGACCTTGTGAGCAGGAATGCCCTTAGTGTGTAGCATGTGTAAAAACAGTTGGGTCGGCGTTTGGCTTGCGAGCAATAGCTCTACATTCTGGCTGCGTTTATGCTCGGTTATCGATGCCATCAATTGTTGGGCGAAGGAGAGGTTGCTAGCGCTGCGAGTCCAGACATCTGCAATCACTTGCTCTGCGGCGGCTTGTTCAGTCGCGGGCCATAAATAGGCTTCGGGCGCTGCGGGTGTTTGAGTCGCTGATATTTCGGTATGCCCTGTCGGCACCAGTGTCACTTTGTAATATAAATCCTGTGTGCCTAGGGCTTGGCGTATCGACCAAACCGCGCGGCGATCGTTGTCATTATGATTGATGGTTAAACCGTAACCCGGTGAACTGGCATTTTCGACCAGCACTTGGTAGGCAGGATCTTGCGGTAAAGAGAAAGACACTTCTGCAGGCTCACCCGTACCTTGAAAACTGACTTTGGCTTCCACGGCCCAGCTTTGAACTTGCTTACCGGGCAAAAAGGGCACGTTATGCTCGACGCCGCGGTAAATGCTGGCGCCGATGCCGACAATAAAGAGCACTGCCACCAAGATATAGAAAGGGTTGCGTGAGTGCATTATGGATCCTTCTTGTTAGGACAACTTAGTATTGGATCAACTTAGTGTTTGGTAACTTAGTGCTACGTCTATTCAGTGTTATGCCAACGCGGGATTGTCTATTAAAAAACAGATGTGATTGTTACGAGTGTGATAGTCACTAGTGTGATAGTCACTACGCCTGCGTTGGCTGAGCTATTTTTTTGCGTGTTAAGTTGTCGAAATAAGTTATTGAAAATTGATAATTTTAAGTTGTCGTTGTGAGCGGTGTGACTGATACCAAAGCTGATACAAAGTCAACGCCTGACGCTTAGCTTTGACATTCATCGCTGTTGGTTCTTACGCCTCTTGAGTTCGGCCATTTAGTTCAAAGCGTGCTCACTGCGCCGAGGTTACTTGGTGTGTTACTTTGCCATGGACATAACGTTGACTGACATCGACTACGGCAATGTCTTTCATAAACTTGCGTCCAAGTAGTAACGGATAATCGAGGTGGCTGCGGTCGGTGAGGTTGAGATCGGTTTCTGCAGCATATTGACCAATTTTAAGATGCGCGTGGATCACAGGGCGGCGATCTTCTTTCTCGCTCGCATCTTGTTTAATGCGGACAAAGCGCACGACTTTGGCCTCAAACTGTTGTGGCGGAGTGTTTGCCCCCTGAGTGAATACCTCAAACCGTACCCATTGAATACCATCGCGCTCAAACAGGGTGATATTGCGCGCATCGAGAGAGGAAGACTCAGCGCCCGTATCGATTCGGGTGGCAAAATACGTGTTGAGTTCATCCACAAACACGCTTTCGACTTCACCTAAGATAAACTTGTCACCTAAGGGCGTGCGGGCGCATTGTTTGGGCACGGCAACGGTTTTAGCTTTGGGTGTTTCTAGACTCGCGACTTGCTGTTGTAGTCGCTGCACTTGCTCGTGCAGTTGCACGAGTGGCGCCGTATCTTGAGGTTGGCATCGCTGATTGATGACCTCAATCAGCGAGTCTTGTTGCTGGGCTAAACGGGTATTGAATGTGGCTGCATCTACGGGAACTGTGGCATGGGTGGTCGGTTCTGTCATTGCACATCCCCCAAGTGTGGTGGCAATGACAATAGCGAGCAGTTGCTTAAGCATAGTGCTTCCTGTTAGCGGTAAATCTTATATTAGATCAACTGATTAAATCCTGATTAGGCTGGTTCTTCACCGCGATAATCGTGGCGCGTTTGGGCGCAGGATAACCTTCAACCGTTTTGGTGATGTCGTTAGGATCCAAGTACTCAACCAGTGACTCGTTAGGCATCCAATCGGTACGGCGTTGCTCTGCAAGGGCTGTGACATCGGTATCGACACAACGTATGTCGGTGAAATCACACTTCTTTAACCAGAGCATCAGCGCGGCAACGGACGGAATGAACCATACATTATTCATTTTGCCATATCTATCTTGAGGCACGAGTACGGCGTTTTCGTCGCCATCTATCACTAATGTTTCTAACACTAGCTCACCACCGGTGCGCAACTGTTCACGCAGTTGTAACAAGTGATCGATAGGCGAACGTCTGTGATACAAAACGCCCATGGAGAAAACGGTGTCGAATGCATCGAGCGGTGGCAACTCTTCAATGCCAAGAGGCAAAAGGTGCACTGGGTGATGTGTGCCCGCTAACCGTTTTACCGCCTCAAATTGACATAAAAACAACGGCGAAGGGTCGATACCGACGACACGTTTGGCACCTGAGCCCAACATGCGCCACATGTGATAACCACTGCCGCAACCAACATCGAGCACAGTGCGGTTTTTCAGCGGTGAAATATGCTGCTTCACGCGATCCCATTTCCAGTCACTGCGCCATTCGGTATCGATATGGATGCCATGAATGTGGAATGGGCCTTTACGCCATGGCATAAACAGACGCAGTAGGTTCTCAAGTTTCTCTTTTTCGCCAGGGCTAAGTTGCTCGCCGCTACCGACGGTCACGCTATCGATAAAGTCCACTTGGTCGGGTGCAGGATAGTGCAGCTTGTTGAGCACTTTTTCCCACTTTGGCAAGTTGCCGTGTTTATGATCCCGTTGCCACTTGCCTAAAATGCTCGGCAGGGTTTCGAGCCAGTGTTGTAGATTTGAATCGGCGATTTGTTGGTAAAACGAGCTAAAGCTGATCACTTGATGGCCACCATAGAAGCAAAATTAAAGCATTGGAACCAGAGACTAAAGTGACTGAAGCCTTGGCTGGTTAGGCGTTGTTGATGCGTGGTTAAAGTGTCAGGCTTCATGACATTTTCCAGCGCACTGCGTTTTTGGCTGATCTCGAGTTCGCTGTAGCCATTGGCGCGTTTAAAGTCTAAATGTTGCTCTTCCAATAGGGTTTGGATCGGGGCATCTTCGAAGCGAATTTTTTCCGACAGCACTAAAATCCCACCGGGGTTTAGGCCCTGATAAATTTTGGCTATCAGGGTTTCTCTGTCTTCTGGCGGTAAAAACTGCAAGGTAAAATTGAGTACCACCAGTGAGGCATTTTGAATATCGATATCGCGAATATCACCGCAAACCAGATCGACGTCTGTATCACTGACATAGGCATTCAGGTTCTCTTGGCAGCGTGCAACCATAGATTCGCTGTTATCAACGGCGATAATGCGGCATTGACGGCCTTGGATTTGGCGACGAATACTTAAGGTCGCGGCGCCGAGTGAGCAACCCAAATCGTAAATTTGAGTATTTGGCATGACGAAACGATCTGCAAAATCGCCTATGGTATTGATAATTTGCGTATATCCGGGCACGGAGCGGCGGATCATGTCACTGAACACGCCTGCTACACGGTTATCAAACTGGAAATCGCTAATATGCTCGCTCGCTTGAGCGTAGATAGTGTCTTGAGAAACGTTCATCTGAGATTTTTCATGGGAATTCAACCCGGCATTTTAACGAATCCGATCGATTAGCAGCAAGTCTCATACTGGTAATTTGCGATAAATTTTTGTCTAATACGCCATAGATAACAAAATCGTTACATGTACATCAAGTACTAAGGGCTCAACTTGAAGTTTGTGATCCACTTAATTGTGATCTTGTGCAGCTGTTTTTTGAGCATAACAGGGCAGGCAAGCCCATTGCCCGATGAGCCATTAATCCTCGTTATGGGTGAAGATAGTTTTCCCTATCAATATGTCGACAACAATGGTGAACCGACCGGACTACTGGTCGATTTATGGAAAGAATGGGCGAAACAAAGCCATACCCAAGTGATTTTTGTGGCGCGCCACTGGCACGAGTCCCTTGACCAACTGCGGCAAGGTAAGGCGCAAGTGCATATCGGCATGGGGAAAACCCCTGAGCGTGAGCAAGAGTTCGACTTTGCTGAGCCCATCGCCGATGTGGGGACTTTTTTGTATTTGCATAAATCCCTGCAGGGTAAAAAGTCCATTAAAGAACTGATCCCCTTTCAAATTGGTGTGGTATCGGCTTCGTCTCACGAAGCGGAATTGCACCGTATCGAACCTCAGCTTGTGTTTAAACGTTACGAAAGTCGTGAGAAATTACTCGCTGGGGTCGCCGCTGGCGAGATTATGGTGTTTGCGGGCTTAGAAGGTTATTTGAAAGATCCCGCTTCATCCCAAGAGATTGCCGCGAATTATCCCAATACGGCGCGTATCCAAATTAAGGCGATGCAATTTGTTCCTGCGGTCAAAAAAGGCAATCTTGATTTGGTCGATAGGATCAATAAAGGTTTCACCGCGCTCGATGTACACTTTATCCAGCAAACGGAGCGACGATGGCTTGGTTATCAACGTCAACAAGCTGGGATTGTTATTTCTATGCAGCTGGGCGTCGAGCCTTTTGTGGACTTAGGGGTCGATGGTTTACCCCATGGCTTGTATGTGGACATGTGGCAACTGTGGTCCGAGAAAACCGGTATCGCCATTGATTTTATTTCTGGCGATATGAACTCCAGTGTGGATGACGTGCGCCGAGGTCTTGCCGATGCGCACATTGGTTATCCAGAGAGTGATGATGTCAAAACGGGGCTTAATCGGGCTTGGCACTTATATACAGTTAAGAGCCGCTTGTTTCTCTTTCAGCAGCAGTTGACCGATTTAGACAGCTTAAAAGGTAAACGTATTGGTGTGGTGCCGACGGCGCCTTATCTCGTTGAATTACGTAAAGCCTTACCCCATGTGGCACTGCGCTATTACGACAATATGGATGCCATGGTCGCGGGCGCAAGATCGGGCGAGATTGTTGGCTTTGTGGCTTCGGGTGCATGGACATCCCATTATTTACTGCTCAATAAAGGCTGGTCTGACTTTAGCCAGTACCCCGATCTCGAATTTAGCACCAACATTTATGTGCTGACTCGCAGTGATGATCCTGGTCTGACGCAGCGGATCGCCAATGGCTTTAACAATATTAGCAATCAAGAGTTTGCTGATATTGAAAATAAATGGATGCTCAATCCCAAAGATCATGTTTTTACCCAAGCTGAGCGGCATGTCAGCCTAAGCCCTGCAGAACAAGCCTATGTGGAAAGTGTAGGCGAGCTTAAAGTGGGCTATTTAAAGCAGTGGCCGCCGATGGAGTTTATGAATGAGCAGGGCGAGTTTGCGGGGATCAATAGCGATATCGTCAAATTACTCAAGGAACAGCTCAAACTTAAGCTCACGCCCGTTGCCTTTGATGATTGGCATTCGTTAATCGACGCACTGCAAAAGGGTGAGGTAAGTTTAGCCGGCAGTGTCGCCCAAACTGCGGAGCGCCAGCAGCGTTTAGCGTTTAGTGAGGCATATTGGCCATCGCCGTGGGCATTAGTGTCGCAATTGGAGCAAGTCTCGGTATTCAATATTGCCCAGCTCGCAGGACAAAGGGTAGCTGTGGTCGAGGGCTATCATTTGGTGGCCCAATTGATGAGTCTGGAACCTTCACTCAAGTTAGTGATAGTGCCAAATACGCAGGCGGGATTGGCGGCGGTAACGAATGGTAATGCGGATGTGTTTATCGATAAAGTGGTGACATTGGCCTCCGAACTTAAAACCAGCCACTATCCGACGCTGAAAATGTCGCTGCTGAGTGATCTTGCCGATCAGCATAGCCATATTGGTGTTTATCCTCAATTTGCGCCGCTGGTGCCACTGATTAACAAAGCCTTAGCCTTGATTGATACTCAGCATCAGCAGCAAATTTATGCGCGTTGGGTGTCATTTTCTGTCGCGACAGAGAGCGCTAAATATCTGCAATGGCTGCGTTATATCGTATTTGGCGTGATTATTTTGTGCTTAGTGATGGTGGCAGTGTTGTTAGTGAATCGCCGCTTAAATCGTGAGATCACCCAGCGATTAGTCGCTGAAAAACGTTTGCTGCATGTGGCGAATCACGATGCTTTGACTCAGTTACCTAACCGCGCCTTGCTCGATGACAGATTAGCCCAAGCTTTGCTGTCCCATCAGCGCGAGCAAGCGCATTTTGCCTTGCTATTTATCGATCTGGATGGGTTTAAACAAATTAATGATCAATATGGTCATCCCATTGGCGATGAATTACTGGTACAAGTTGCCCAAAAGTTAACCAAGGTTATCCGTGGATCAGATACCGTGGCGCGATTTGGCGGTGATGAGTTTGTAATCCTGCTAAATCGTGTGCAAGATCTCGATGCTGCAACCCAAGTTGCTGATAATATTCTACAGGCACTGTCGAGCCCTTTGCTTATTCAAGGCGTCAGTGTCAGCATAGCGGTCAGTATGGGCGTGGTGATTTACCCCCGCGATGGTGATACCGCGATAGGCTTATTGAAAAAAGCCGATCAGTTAATGTACCAAGCAAAAAGTTGCGGCGGGCGTTGTTATCGCTCAGCTTGATGTTTTTTTGAACGCTCATGCTCAGATAGTGCGTTCGCCTCTAGTCAAGGGCGTAAAACTGTTTGATACTTCACCGCCTAAGTGTGAAGTACTTTGGTAATCGGCATTATTTTACTATAATGCCGCTTTTATCTCGTTTTGATTATTTCCAAAGCACCGGTTTCCGGATAAAGGATAGAGTTAGATGCGCAGTCATTATTGTGGAGACGTCAATAAGTCTCACGTTGGACAAGAAGTTACCTTGGTAGGTTGGGTTAATCGTAGCCGTGATTTGGGTGGCGTTGTCTTTTTAGATTTAAGAGACAGAGAAGGTCTGATCCAAGTGGTCTATGATCCAGACTTACCTGAGGTGTTCAATGTCGCCAGCACGCTGCGCGCCGAATTTTGCGTTCAGGTTAAAGGCCTAGTTCGCGCCCGTCCTGACAGCCAAGTCAATGGTCAAATGAAGACGGGTGAGATTGAAGTCTTAGGCCAAGCCTTGACTATTATCAACGCTGCCGATCCACTGCCATTGAGCATGGATAACTACCAGAACAACAGCGAAGAGCAACGTCTTAAGTATCGTTACTTAGATTTACGTCGCCCAGAAATGGCGCAGCGATTAATTTTCCGCGCTAAAGTGACCAGTTCTGTGCGTCGTTTCCTCGACTCAAACGGTTTCTTAGACATAGAAACACCGATCCTGACCAAGGCAACCCCAGAAGGAGCCCGCGATTATTTAGTACCAAGCCGTACTTATAAAGGTCAGTTCTTTGCCTTGCCACAATCGCCACAGCTGTTTAAACAGTTGCTGATGATGTCAGGCTTTGATCGCTACTATCAAATCGTAAAATGCTTCCGTGATGAAGATTTACGTGCCGACCGTCAGCCAGAATTCACCCAAATCGATATCGAAACGTCTTTTATGAGCTCTGAGCAAGTGATGGCGAAAACCGAAGAGATGATGCGCGGTCTGTTTCTTGAAATGCTGAATGTGGATCTCGGCGAGTTCCCGCGCATGACCTACAACGAAGCGATGCGTCGTTTCGGTTCAGATAAGCCAGATTTACGTAACCCATTAGAGCTGGTGGACATTGCCGATTTACTCAAAGAAGTGGAATTTGCGGTATTCTCTGGTCCTGCTAACGACGAAGAAGGCCGTGTTGCTGCACTGCGTATTCCAGGCGGCGCTGCACTGTCTCGTAAGCAAATAGATGATTATACGAAGTTTGTTGGCATCTATGGTGCTAAAGGCTTAGCGTGGATGAAGATTAATGACCTAAGCCTTGGCTTAGAAGGCATTCAATCACCTGTGCTGAAATTCTTAAACGAAAGCATAGTCAATGAAATCGTCAGCCGCACTGGCGCGCAAACCGGTGACATTATTCTGTTTGGTGCTGACCAAGCGACTGTGGTTGCCGAATCTATGGGCGCACTGCGTCTTAAAGCGGGCGAAGATTTCAACTTATTACAAGGCGAATGGCGTCCACTGTGGGTGGTTGACTTCCCAATGTTTGAGAAAATCAACGGCAATTTCCACGCTGTTCACCATCCGTTCACCGCACCGCGCGGCGTAACGGCGGCAGAACTTGAAGCTAACCCAGCAAATCGTGTTTCTGATGCTTACGATATGGTATTAAACGGCTGCGAATTAGGCGGTGGTTCAGTGCGTATCCACAACCAAGAAATGCAGTCTGCGGTATTCCGTATTTTGGGTATTACCGACGAAGAAGCTAAAGAGAAGTTCGGCTTCCTGTTAGAAGCGCTGCGTTACGGTACTCCGCCACATGCAGGTTTAGCGTTTGGTTTAGACCGCATCATCATGCTGATGACGGGCGCAAGCTCAATCCGCGATGTGATGGCGTTCCCGAAAACGACTACAGCCGCTTGTCCGCTGACTAACGCACCAGGATTTGCTAATCCACAGCAGTTAGCTGAACTTGGCATTGCCGTGGTTGAGAAAGCCGTTAAAACTGAAGACTGATCTTTCGTAAGAGGACTTTTGTAAATCGATATTATGCAAATCGACCTTATTCAAGTCGACGTTGTGTAGCTCGTTTTGTGAAAGGCGATTGGCATTAGTCGATTGGCGTTAGTCTATTAGCATTAGTCCTTATCAGTTATTTTTAGTCGTACCGAAAACCGAGGCGCAAGCCTCGGTCTGTTTTAGTGAACCGTCATTTCTTTGCTTATCAATATCTATTTGTTCAATCCTAAATAGCCGTTATTCAATCCATTACACCTCGGCTCTTGATAAGCTATGCGATGACACCTCAGTTAAGGAGACTTCCCATGGCAGGTCACAGTAAATGGGCCAACATTAAGCACCGTAAAGCAGCTCAAGATGCTAAACGAGGTAAACTCTTTACTAAATTCATTCGCGAATTAACCGTCGCAGCCCGTGAAGGCGGCTCAGATCCCGATTCAAATCCACGATTACGTGTCGCCATTGATAAAGCCCTCGGTGGCAATATGACCCGCGATACGGTTGAGCGCGCGATTAAACGCGGCGCCGGTGAATTAGAAGGTCAGCAACTCGAAACCATTCTCTATGAAGGTTATGGCCCAGGCGGCACCGCTGTGATGGTCGAAACCATGACGGACAATCGTAATCGGACTGTGAGCGGTGTGCGCAATGCGTTTAGTAAATCGGGCGGTAACTTAGGCACGGATGGGTCGGTTTCTTATCTGTTCACTAAGCGTGGGGTGTTATCCTATGCGCCGGGAACCGATGAAGATGCATTGATGGAAGCGGCGCTTGAAGCGGGTGCGGAAGATATCGTCAGCTATGATGATGGCGCGATTGACGTCTTCACCGATCCCGTTGATTTCTATATGGTGAAAGATGCGCTCGATAAAGCGAGTTTTGTGGCAGATAATGCCGAAATCGCGATGATAGCCTCGACGAAAGCTGAGCTTGATCTAGACACAGCCGAAAAATTTATGCGCCTTATTGATACCCTTGAAGATCATGACGATGTGCAAGAAGTGTATCATAATGCAGAAATCTCCGATGACGTGATGGCAAGCCTAGGTTAGATTGACTGTGAGCTGGATTTGGGCGTCAATCTAGACCAATTTCAGCTCGCACACGCTAACGTAGGACACTCGCTAATCCAGGAACTGAGACGAACATTCAGATCCCATATAAGGCATTAAATGGCAATTATTTTAGGTGTTGACCCAGGTTCACGGATCACAGGCTACGGCGTGATCCAATGTCAGGGACGGCATCAGATTTACCTCGGCAGTGGCTGTATTCGTACTTCGTCTGAAGAGCTTCCTGGTAGGCTCAAGCAAATTTTTGATGGGATCACTGAAATTATTCGTCAGTATCAACCGGACGAATTTGCAATTGAGCGAGTATTTATGGCAAAAAATGCCGATTCTGCGCTCAAGCTTGGTCAAGCACGCGGCGCGGCCATTGTCGCCGCCACGGTCGCCAATTTACCTGTGGCTGAATACAGTGCGACTCAAATTAAAAGCGCAGTCGTTGGCACGGGGCGAGCACAGAAAGCTCAAGTACAACACATGATCCAACAACTACTTAAACTACCCGCAGCTCCACAAGCTGACGCCGCAGATGCACTCGGTGTTGCTGTGTGTCATTATCACACCAGCCAGAGTTTAATTGCATTGAGTGGCCGGGCAACGGCAAGAACATACGGACGGTACAGATGATAGGTCGTTTACGGGGCGTGTTAGTTGAGAAACAAGCGCCAGAAATTTTGATCGATGTTAATGGTGTGGGTTACGAGTTGCAGATGCCGCTCACCAGCTTTTATGAGTTGCCTGAAGTTAACCATGAAACTATGGTCTACACCCACTTTGTGGTGCGTGAAGATGCACAGTTACTCTATGGTTTTATCACTAAACAGGAAAGGGCGTTATTTCGCTTACTGATCAAGACCAACGGTGTCGGTCCCAAGCTCGCACTGACCATTTTATCAGGTATGACTGCCGGAGAGTTTGTGGGCTGTGTTGAGCGTGATGACATAGTGACCTTAGTGAAATTACCCGGTGTGGGTAAGAAGACCGCCGAGCGGTTACTGGTAGAAATGCGCGATAAGCTCAAGAGCTTGATGGAAGCCTCAGCAGGTTCAGAGCGTGAGTTTGTGCTGCAATCTAATTACTCTCCTGCGCCGACAGTCAATAGTGCCGAAGAAGATGCTATTTCAGCTTTGATTTCGCTGGGTTATAAACCACCGCAGGCGAGTAAATCAGTTTCTGCCGCTTATAAAGAGGGCATGGATTCAGAAACTCTGATCAAAGCTGCCCTTAAGTCGATGCTTTAATTGAATCATGATGATAATTAAGATGAAAGCTGCGAGAAGGAAGAACAATGATTGAGGCAGACAGACTCATCCAGCCGCAGATCCAAGCTCAAGATGAATCCATCGACAGGGCAATGCGCCCTAAAATGCTCGATGAATACACGGGCCAAGATGACACTCGGGCACAGCTCAAGGTGTTTATTCAAGCGGCGAAGAATCGCAACGAAGCCTTAGACCATATGTTGATCTATGGCCCGCCAGGATTGGGAAAAACTACCTTGGCTATGATTGTGGCGAACGAGATGGGGGTAAACATTAAATCTACCTCGGGGCCGGTGCTTGAAAAAGCGGGGGATCTCGCAGCTCTCCTGACTAATCTTGAATCCGGTGATGTGCTATTCATCGATGAAATCCACCGATTAAGCCCTGTGGTAGAAGAGATTTTGTATCCTGCGATGGAAGATTATCAGCTGGATATCATGATAGGTGAAGGGCCAGCAGCGCGTTCCATCAAGCTTGATTTACCGCCGTTCACTCTAGTGGGCGCGACAACACGGGCAGGGGCATTAACCTCACCACTGCGGGCGCGTTTTGGGATCCCGCTGCGGCTTGAGTTCTATAACATCAAAGATTTAAGCACCATAGTCACGCGTTCGGCGCAGGTAATGGAGCTGGATATTGATGCCGAAGGCGCATTTGAAATCGCACGCCGTTCCCGCGGTACGCCGCGAATAGCTAACCGATTGCTGCGCCGTGTGCGGGATTACGCGCAGGTGAAGCATGACGGCGCAGTCACCAAGTTTGTGGCAGAACACGCTTTAGACTTGCTAGATGTGGATAGCGAAGGCTTCGATTATATGGATCGCAAATTGTTACTGGCTATTATCGATAAATTTATGGGTGGACCAGTAGGACTAGACAACTTAGCCGCAGCCATCGGCGAAGAGCGTGAAACCATTGAAGATGTGTTAGAACCTTTCTTGATCCAGCAAGGGTTTATCCAACGCACGCCCCGCGGCCGCATTGCAACCGCACGGGCATACCAGCATTTTGAGTTGATCAAACCTGAATAGCCATCTGCTTGATAATACCTATAATGAAAGGCGACCTAAGTGGTCGCTTTTTAATGGGTGAAATTTAACTTTGGTTACAATAGGAGTGAGATTTTGGCAAATCGAATAGCGTTTGAAATGGCGTTAAATATAAGACTTTTTAAAACTTGATAGCTATGAGTTTCTCATCATTAAGTTGTATCAGCATTCCAGGGCGCCTCGTCTTTTTTAGCTCAGTATTTAGACGATTACAATAGATTTTATACAGAAAATTGTATATTTATAGTTAATTGACGCGAACCTAAATTAATTAACAAATGTATCTATTTAGTTTGTTTATTGAGCAGAAATATGAACTATCCACTATCAAAATTGATTTTTATTCTGAGATTAACTTAATTTAATAATTTGCCTTAGGTTACTAAATCCTCAACACAAATACTCACTACAGTTATCTTTTGCTAGGGTTTGGTATAGGGATAATTTGTAGCAATATTGTTGAAATTTCGAAGGTGATTTTCTTTGTGTGCATAAATAGCACAATTGATACTGTTTGTATCTTCTGCTATGCACTGATTTAGCAAGGTTATCTCCATAATTATGGCTGCATATAAGTTACTAATGTTCATGACTATGCAATTTAAGTGGTGCTTAATCAGTATCTCATTCCAGTTTGCGGCTCTCGCTTGAATAATTAAATGTGATCCTTATCACACTTTTTGATGCCGAACATGTTTCATAAAAGTAACTCGTTAACAGTGTTAATCACTTATTAATTATCATCATTAAGACTTAGCTTCTGATAAATTATATCGATTAAGTTTTATCGAAAATAAAAACCATCAAATAAAACAAGTTAACTCACATTTATTAACATCAATTTTTGATTGGTTAATATTTTGAGTGTTGACGGAGTTAAAGTGAATCCTCAGTATCGAGTGCAACACTAGTACATCAATAGTTGTACAAGCTGTAAGCATAAAAATAATAGTAAGATCTAGGGAGCATTCATACATGATCAAAAGAACCAAAGTAGCGTCGGCTATTAACTTAGCTATTGTTGCATCTATCACTTCAGGTGCATTTGTAACGTCAAGCGCATTTGCTGCGGAAGAAAAAGCAAAAGTTGAACGTATTGAAGTCACGGGTTCACGCATTCAGCGCCAAGATATGGAAACAGCTTCTCCTGTAACCGTTATCGATGCTGCTGCGATTAAAGCAGAAGGTTTCACTTCTGTTGACCAAATGCTACAAGTACAAACTTCAATGGCTGGTGCCGCAGTGGGCTCAACCACAAACAACGGTGCAGATGGTGTTGCACAGGTTGATTTGCGTGGTATGGGCTCACAGCGCACGCTGGTGTTACTGAACGGTCGCCGCATGGTGAACTCAGGTTCTGGTGCCAATAGTTCAGTCGATTTAAACTCGATTCCTGTGGCTATGATTGCCCGTGTTGAAATTCTGAAAGATGGCGCATCAGCCGTTTACGGTTCAGATGCGATTGCCGGTGTAGTAAACATTATCACTAAGAAAGACTTTGAAGGCTTCCAGTTTGACATGAACGGTAGCGGCACTGACAAAGGTGACGGTGAAAATGGTGATATAAGTGCTTTATATGGTTTCAACACCGATGGTGGTAACTATACCTTTGGTGCTGCTTACGCAGATCGTCGCGGTGTTGTCCAATCTGACCGTGACTGGACAGAGCCCGGAGCAAGTTCGTTCGTATCGAGTGGCGGTATTGTTGGCAACAAATTAGATGCGGATGGAAATCCGATATATGATGTAAAAGGTAATGTTAAACAACAAGTTAAAACTTTTCAAAATGGTGAATGGAAACCGCTTTCTCAGGGCTATGATTTTACAAAAGACAGTTTCTATCAAACTCCTAGTGAGCGTCGTAGTTTATTTGCAAATATGACCCAAGAATTGGGTAACGATGTCGTTTTAACTGCAGATGCCATTTACACTAATCGTCGTTCAAGCCAGCAACTTGCTGCACAACCTGCAGATATTATGCTAAATGTCTGTGGTGAAGTTGATGTTTCTGAACCATGTTTAGTGCTAGATTCAGCAATGCTTGCTGGAGGAATTGAGGCCGATGATAGAGGTAAAGTGAATTACCGTCGTCGTACAACAGATATTGGCCCTCGTATTTATTCCCAAGATACTGACACTTGGCGCTTATCTGGCGGATTAGCGGGTAGTTTAGATGTGCATACTGGTATGAACTGGGATGTAACCTATACCTATGGCAAAAACCAAGCTAAGACTACAGTTGTAAACTCGATTAATGCCGCTGCTACAGAAGCTTCTATTTATGCTAACTCAGATGCTTGGTTATCTGGGGCCCCATTAACTGCAGATATCATAAAAGATATTAGTTTTGTTGAAGATACTAAAGGTGGTAACGAGCAGCAAACATTATCAGCCGGTTTAAATGGTGAGTTATTCGATCTGAAAGCGGGTGCTGTAGGTTTCGCTATCGGTGCAGAATACCGTCGCGAAAGCGGTTTCTACACGCCAGACGAAGTAGTGATTGCTGGTGAAAGTACTTCTGCACAACAGGACCCAACAAATGGGAACTACAATGTTATCTCTATTTTTCAGGAGATTAGCATACCTTTTACTGAAAAATTAACAGGTGAGTTTGCCCTACGTTTAGACGATTATTCAACCTTCGGTAAAGCGACTACCTGGAAAATAGGTTTAACATACACAGCAACTGACGATTTAATGATCCGTGGTGTGGCAGCTACAGGTTTCCGTGCACCAAGCGTTGCAGAATTGTACGGTGGTAACTCTGGTTCATTCGATTACTTGACAGATCCATGGGGTAATGAGTTAGACCCTCAGATTTTAGTGAATCGGACCTCGGATAAAAAATTAAAACCCGAAGAATCAGAATCTTACACATTAGGATTAGTATACTCACCAAATTATATTGATGGTATGTCAGTAACATTAGACTACTGGCGCTTCAAGTTGACCGATGCTATTGCACGTATGGATGTGCAAACAGGCCTTGACGCTTGCTTTGCTGGCGATACTTCGGCTTGCGAAACATTTAACATTGGTTCAAATGGTGATTTAACGGATCTTTCAAGTGCGTTAACTAATGTTGGCTCACAAGACACTAGCGGTGTTGATTTCAACTTAGCTTACAACTTCGAGTTGCTAGGTTTAGATTGGAAAATCAACAATGATATGACTTACCTAGTTCAATTTGAGCAAGATGGTGAAAAATATACTGGGACTATCGATGGTAACTTTGGTGCTTATGCTCGTGTTCGTAACAACTTCAGCATCTCTGCCGGCCAAGGTGATTGGAGCGTAATGTACTTCAACCGTTATATTGGCTCAATGAAGGATTACTACACTGACTATGATGCAAATCTTGATGCTTTTACGGCTGTAGCTAATGTTGACTCAATCATTTACCACAACATTTCTGGTACTTATCACATCAATGATATGACGACTGTCAGTTTAGGTGTTAAGAACTTCACTGATGAAAAACCAGTTACTGTATCTAACGGTAGCGATGGTGGTACAGTTCCAGAAGTGTACGACACCATTGGCCGTACTATATACGGTGGTGTAACGGTTAAGTTCTAAGCTAAGTTAATACTCTTAGTGTTTAAAAAGCGCCTTAGGGCGCTTTTTTATTGTGAAATGGAACTAGACACCGATTTTTGAGTGGCTAACCATCATTTAACTCGTCACTTTTAAATAGCTAATTTTCGTTTAATTTTCGCTTCATCTCGTATTTTGTTCACAGTTTTCAACATCACACTTCTTAACGAATGTAATAGGTCTAGAGTCATCTCGATTCGCATGGTAATATAAATGATATAGATTCTCGTTTGGGTTTTAAGGATGAGTAAAATACTCTTAGTCGATGATGATCCCTTGTTTAGTGTGTGGTTGGCCGATGCCTTGGGCACACAAGGGCATGAAGTTGCATGTGCAGTAAATGGTGTTGATGGTTTGGCATGCATTGAAAGCTTTTCACCCGACATCATAGTGCTTGATTTAGTCATGCCACAAATGAATGGTTTTGAACTGTTAAAAGCGCGGGAATGCTCAACGCCGGTATTGATGATCTCAGCACGGGATAATGAAGACGATCGCATCACAGGTTATGAATTGGGGGCCGATGATTTTTTGAGTAAACCATTTAGTATCAAAGAGCTATTTGTTCGCTTACGTGCCTTAGAGCGGCGTCTTTGTGTCAGTCAATCTCACTCGCCGCAAATAGCGACTGTAGCAGCGAAAGTGATTAACTTTGATGATATGAGTTATAGGATCACCATTGGCACGCGTTATGTCGATTTGACTCAAACCGAATTTAAATTATTTAAATATCTGTTTGAAAGGAAAGGCCAAGTCATCACGAAACAAGAGTTGCAACGCTCAGTATTACAAAAAGATCTGGGCCGATTTGACCGCAATCTTGATATGCACATTAGTAACACTCGCCGTAAATTAGCCAACATCAGCTTGCCGCGTAACTTAATCAATACAGTGCGAGGCCAAGGTTATAGTTTTATGGCTTAACACCATCGTTTACCACCTCGTTAACGGCTAAGTTTGACGGATGTTTGGCGTGAAACTTGGTCAATAAAAGGTCGACTGCAACTGCCTTGACTGATTTTACTGGCTTTCGTTTTCCCCTTGGGATGTTTTGGTTTATCCTATCGGCCATATAATAAAATGTGCCGTGTGCTATCAGTCGCGTGCCATTAACTGCCCTTAGCTTTAACAACCTATTAGGAATCATTATGCGGATCAGTGCCAACTTTGATGGCGGAAATATCCAAGTCGTCAATCTTGATAATAAAGACGATATTCAACTTGCTATTCGTCCCGATGCGGGCGGCGAGTTTTATCAATGGTTCAATTTTCGATTCGAAGGTGAGGTGGGTAACCATTACACCTTAAATATCATCAACGCGGGGACGGCTTCCTATACCAAGGGATGGGAAAACTATCAGGCAGTAGCCAGTTACGACCGTCAGCATTGGTTCCGTATTCCGACTCAATATAAAGACGGTAAACTGAGCATTAGCTTAGAGCTGGACTGCGATGCAATTCAAATCGCTTACTTTGCGCCATACAGCTATGAGCGTCACTTAGATTTACTCAGCGGCGCCCAGTTACACCCAGATGTCAATTTAGAGCATTTAGGCCTGACCTTAGATGGCCGCGACATTACCCTGATGAAAGTAGGGAATGGCGATCCTTCTAAACGCAATATTTGGATCACCGCCAGACAACATCCGGGTGAAACCATGGCTGAATGGTTAGTCGAAGGTCTCGTTAATCGTTTACTCGATAATGACTGCCCCACGGCGAAAGCGCTGCTCGATAAAGCCAATTTCTATATAGTGCCGAACATGAATCCCGATGGCAGTGTCAGAGGCCATCTGCGCACCAATGCGATTGGGATCAATCTTAACCGCGAGTGGCAAACGCCAAGTTTAGAAAAGAGCCCTGAGGTGTACCACGTCGTCAACAAGATGCAGCAAACGGGTGTCGACTTGTTCTATGATGTCCATGGTGATGAAGGCTTACCTTATGTGTTTCTCGCAGGTTGTGAGGGCGTGCCTGCCTACAATGATAAGCTGGCGCAGCTGCAAGTGGACTTCAGTCAAGCATTAACCTTAGCCAGTGCCGATTTCCAAACTCAGTTTGGCTATGACAAAGACGAGCCTGGTCAAGCGAATCTGACCGTAGCGTCTAATTGGGTCGCTCAGACCTTCGAGTGTTTATCCAATACCCTCGAAATGCCGTTTAAAGACAATAACAATTTGGCCGATCCTTTTGTGGGTTGGTCGCCAGAGCGCAGTATTTATTTAGGTGAAGCATCGCTTATCGCCATGCTCGCCGTTGTTGATAAATTACGTTAGGGCGAGGCTGATATGGCATTAATTGAATGTCCAGTGTGTCGCAAGCGGATGTCGAGTAAGGCGCCTGTATGTCCCCATTGTCAAGCGAGCACCAATGGTGACAATGAGTCTTTATCGCGCATTAGTCATATTCAAAAGTCCAGCAGCTTAATGAATCAGAGTTTTGTAGCTATGACCTTGTTTATTGCTGGTGTGGTGATTTGGTTTTGGGGTGGTGAACCTGCCGAAGGTATGCGGGCGAATATCGCTGGAATATGCTTTGTGTTTGGTTTTGTGGGTTATCTCATCACACGAGTCAGAATCGTGTTACATAAGCGGAAAAGTGTATGACAGATATTAATCAAGTGATCGATCAAATGCCCATTGAAGTCTATGAAAGGCTTCGTAGTGCAGCAGAGCTGGGTAAGTGGGAGGATGGTACTGTGTTGAGTGAGACTCAGCGTGAATCGACTCTGCAGGTCGTGATGTTGTATCAAGCCCGTAAGCTTGAGCAAACTGAGCATTTCACTATTGCGCCTGACGGTAAAATCAATGAATTGTCTAAAGCCGAGCTGAAAAAGCAATTCCGCGGTGAGCCGATTGCTGAGTTTAAAGTGCAGGATTTATAAATTACTCACTGACTTCAAGGTGGTTTGTGTTTGCTAAGATGTTAGGCGTGGATCTAGGACTAGCTGTTTATGTGACGCTAATATTGATTTAGTATCAACTAATTTCAATGCAAATAGCCTCTGTAAAAAGCTCTCTGTAAAAGCACCGACACATGCACTCATTTGACGTCGTTTAATCTGAGTTAACATAAAAAAGCCCATTAAATATGGGCTTTTTTGTTGCTAGTGATTGAGTACTACGAATAGATTAAAAGACACTATCTTTAATCTATGCTCAATTCACCGACCAAGTTTTGTAACATGGCCGCTTTTATCTCCGCTGGCTGCAAATTTTTCGATAGTAAATAATGCAGTTTTGCCAAGGCCGCTTCTATGGTCATATCGGCGCCACTGATCACGCCCGCTTTAGCGAGTGCATTGCCCGTGGCGTAGCCGCCCATATTCACCTTACCTTGGAAACACTGGGTAAGATTCACCAGCACTATGCCACGTTCATCCGCTTGCCTTAAGGTTTTGAGTAAGGCAGCATCCTGCGGCGCGTTACCCACACCAAATGTCAGTAGTATGAGGGCTTTAACCGGCTGCTGCAGAATGTTCTCAAAAATCTGGGTCGAGATCCCTGGATACAAGGTCACCACACCGACAGGCTGCGGGCTAATATGCGCCACTTCCAATGGGGTATCGTTGGCAACGGTGATTTTGCCAGCGCGCAGATTGATTTTGATCCCAGCTTCAAGCAGTAGCGGGAAGTTAGGCGAAGCAAAAGCATCGAAACCGTCGGCGTGGGCCTTTGTCGATCGATTGCCCCGAAAGAGTTTGTTATTGAAGAATAAACACACTTCTGCGACCGGATAATTGGCCGCAATATAGAGTGAGTTTAATAAATTGGTTTGACCGTCTGAGCGCAGCTGGGCGAGGGGAATTTGCGAACCTGTCACTATCACAGGTTTTGACAAGCCTTGCAGCATAAACGACAGCGCCGAAGCCGTGTACGCCATAGTGTCAGTGCCATGGAGTATCACAAAGCCATCGTATTTATCGTAATTAGCTTGTATATCGTCGGCGATCATCTGCCAATCGGTCGGTGCCATATTGGAAGAGTCGATAAGCGGGCAGTATTCGTGGATCACGAATGTCGGCATTTCTTCATGGTAAAACTCAGGCATAGATTGCACGCACTGAGTCAGGAATCCCGCCACAGGGACGAAGCCGTTATCGGTCTTTTGCATACCGATGGTGCCGCCTGTATAAGCAACATAAATGGAGCGTTTAGTCATTCTTGTCGTTTTCTTAGCTTCAAGTGGTCGAATTATACGATTTAACTGGCATAAACCCAATAAAAAAGCCCGGAGATCCGGGCTTTGTCTTTGTCATCATCTTGAAGTTGCGAGCAGCAACCTAGACGCTGGCAGATTTAGTTCATCATGTTGCAAGTATCGCAGTAGATGTAGACGTTATTTGGATCATCAAAAGAGGTTAACGTTTTCAAGCTGCTGGTCAATTGCGCTAGCATTTGCTCTAACATCGATGATTGGCTCAGTGAGGCGGGCAGGTAGCTCGATACTGAGGCAAACATCTGTTGCATAAAGCGTTGCTCGGGTGTCAGCTCTTGTTCGATAACGCGGGTGTCAAATAGCGTCATATCCGCGAGTTTAGCGGCTTTAGCTATCGCCTCATCTAAATCACCTAGTTCATCGACTAAGCCAAGCTCAAGGGCTTTTTTACCACTCCAAACACGGCCTTGGGCAATCTTATCGACTTGTTCTATGGTCATTTTGCGTTCTTTGGCGACCAGCGAGATAAAGTCTAAATAGCCACGTTCAATATGACGTTGGATAATCGCTTCAACTTGCGGTGACAGCGTGCGCGTCACAGACAATCCCGCCCATTCCGACGTCGATACGCCATCAGTATGCACGCCTATACTGGCCAGAGAATCTTCGAAGGTGGTGATCATGCCGAAGATCCCAATTGAGCCCGTAAGCGTGGTAGGCGTTGCGAAGATGTAGTCGGCACTGGCCGAAATCCAATAACCACCCGATGCGGCTAAACTGCCCATACTGACGACAACAGGTTTGCCCGCTGCTTTAAGTGCCAGTAATTCTTGACGAATTTGCTCCGAGGCAAAGGCGCTACCGCCAGGGCTATCGACGCGCAGCACTAAGGCTTTAACGTGTTTATCGAAACGTGCCTTACGTAGCAGCTCGGCAGTGCTTTCGCCGCCAATTTGGCCCGCAGGTTGAGTGCCGTTCAGAATCGTACCGCTTGCGACAATAATGCCGACACTGTCTTGCTCAACAAAGCTTGGCAATGGCGTCACTAAGGTTAAATAATCATAAAAACTCACTTGCTTGAAACTGTCACCGCTGCTGGCCTTGCCCACGGTTTCTAACATGGTTTGACGAAAATCTTCCGTGGTCGCTAAGCTATCAACCCATTTCATGTTGATGGCCATCGCCGCAGAGTCACCATTGGCTTTATCGAGCTCGGCCAAATAAGTGGTTGCATCGGGCACCAGCGAGTTAGGCTCAATATTGCGATTGCCTGCGACAGTCTGGGTGTAGCTTTGCCATACATCCGCTAAAAGCGCACTGCTGGCTTCGCGAGCGGCGTCGGACATATCGTCACGCATGTAGGGTTCAACCGCGGATTTAAAGGTCCCTACGCGGAAAATATGCGCTTTAACTTTGAGTTTATCTAAGGCCGATTTGAAGTACTGGTTGTACATACTCAGGCCATCAAGCGACACGCCGCCTTGGGGATTGAGGTAAATAGTGTCGGCAAAACTGGCGAGGAAATATTGATTTTGCTCGTAGTAATTACCGATGGCGACCACTTTTTTGCCGCTTTCTTTAAAGCGGTTAAGTGCATCTCCGATAGATTGCAGCTTGCTGATCCCGGCACGTTTCAAATCGGCGAGATCAAGTACTAGGGTACTAATCCTTTGATCTTGCGCGGCATTGTCAATCACATACAGCACATCGGAGAGCAGGATTTCCCCATCGGCGTTGGCATTTTGGCCTTGCTTGAATGCGGCTTCTAAGGGATCGACCTGTTGTTTCTGATCGACAATCGAGCCAGCCAGATTAAGCACTAGTGCTGAATTATCTTCAACTTGAATATCTTCGCTGCTGCCAATAGAAATAATGATGGCGGCTAAGATGCCAAAAAAGATCAGATTGAGGATCAGTTTACGCGTCCCGTTGAGGGTGTGCCAAATAAACAAACATATTCTCTTGAAAAACGATGGGTTAGCGGACATCTGCCACTCCTTTATAAGTCCAATCTGCCAATGCTAACTGAAAATGGCGCTACAGGCTAAACACAATTGTAAAGGATTTTGACTGATGGCCTCGATCCAACGGTTGAGCTTAGATTTGACTCAAGGTATGCTGATTTAAATCACTTGTTTTAAAAGGATGTTTGAATGTCGTTTCCCCATTTATTAGAACCCTTAGATCTGGGATTTACCCAGCTCAAAAACCGCGTGCTTATGGGCTCAATGCACACAGGTTTGGAAGAAGAAAAGGGCGGATTTGAGAAACTGGCAGCGTTCTACAAAGAACGTGCTCTGGGCGGTGTAGGTTTGATTGTGACGGGAGGTATTTCCCCTAATCTTCGTGGCCGCCTTACGCCCCACGCTTGTCAGCTGAGTTTTCCTTGGCAAGTCGGTAAGCATCGCGTGGTCACGCAGGCTGTGCATGGGGCGGGCGGTAAGATCTGTATGCAAATTTTGCATGCGGGCCGCTACGGTTATCATCCTTTTTCCCAAGCACCGAGCAAGATTAAATCACCCATTACACCTTTTACGCCGTCTGCTATGTCTAGTCGCCAAGTACGCTCGACCATTAAGGATTATGCCAGCTCAGCCGCCCTTGCCAAGAAAGCTGGTTACGATGGCGTCGAGGTCATGGGCTCAGAAGGTTATTTGATCAATCAGTTTGTCAGTGCGCGCACCAACACCCGCACCGATGAATGGGGCGGTGCGTTTGAAAAGCGGGCGCAATTCCCAATTGAGATTGTTAACGCGATACGGGCAAAGGTCGGTAAAGACTTCATCATTATCTTCCGTTTATCTATGCTCGATCTAGTGGATAACGGCTCAACTTGGGATGAAGTGGTGCAGCTCGCCCAGTGGTTAGAGCAAGCTGGCGTGTCCATTCTAAATACCGGTATTGGCTGGCATGAAGCGCGCGTACCGACCATTGCGACGAGTGTGCCTCGCGGTGCCTTTGCGTGGGTAACTGAAAAGCTCAAACAATCTGTCTCTGTGCCCTTAATTGCCACTAACCGCATTAATACCCCTGAAATCGGCGAGCAGATCATTGCCTCTGGTCAAGCTGACATGGTGTCGATGGCAAGGCCTTTTCTCGCCGATCCTGAGTTTGTCAATAAAGCCGCGGCGAACACACCAGAGCTGATTAACACTTGTATTGGCTGTAACCAAGCATGTCTTGACCATACTTTTTCACTCAAGCGCGCGACCTGCTTAGTGAATCCTCGCGCCTGTTATGAGACTGAAATCAACTTCTTACCCACAGCAAATAAAAAACGTATCGCTGTGATGGGCGCAGGTCCTGCGGGCATGGCATTTTCTGTTTATGCCGCCATGCGTGGCCATGATGTTGTCTTGTTTGAAACGAAATCCGAGGTGGGTGGACAGTTTAATCTCGCCCGTAAAATCCCAGGAAAGGAAGAGTTTAACGAGACTATCCGTTACTTCATCAATCAAATTAAGCTGCATAAGGTGGAGCTGAGATTAAACACTCGCCTCGATGCCAGCGTATTGGCGACCGAAAAATTTGATGAAGTAGTGATAGCGTCAGGTGTTGTGCCGCGTGATTTAGTCTTACCCGGCTTTGATGACCCACGGGTGGTCGATTATCAAAAAGTGCTCTCGGGTGAAGTGACTGTCGGTAATACAGTAGCCTTGATTGGTGCTGGCGGTATCGGATTTGATATGGCGCATTACTTATGTGAGCGCCAATCTAGCACCTTGGACCCAGATAAATGGCTGCAACAGTGGGGCATAGATAAAACTTACCAGCATGCGGGCGGCCTAACAGAACCTCAATCCGACAATACCGATCATCGTAAGGTCTATTTACTGCAACGTAAAACGTCGAAGATGGGCAAGGGCTTAGGTAAAACCACCGGCTGGATCCACCGTCTTGTGCTTAAGCAACATGATGTGAAGATGAAAACAGGCGTGAGTTACGACAAGTTTGATGACGCGGGTTTACATATTCGCGTTGGCGAACAAGCAGAAGTATTGCCAGTGGATAATGTTATCCTCTGCGCTGGCCAAGAATCGAATCGCACTTTGGTGGATGAGATGAGAGCGACAGGCATGCCAGTGCATTTAATTGGCGGTGTCGATGTCGCCGCAGAACTTGATGCTAAACGGGCGATTCGCCAAGGCGCCGAACTGGCGATGCGTTTATAGTCATTTTCAAAAGCCCATATAGCATCTAAAGCCTGAGTCTTAATCAGGCTTTTTTATTGCCTTTTCAACATAGTTGCCGCAAATACGCTAAGGTTTAAATGCTTAAATTAAGCAACATAACTCGCCCATAACCCACGCAGAGGGAACCACTATGCAGCTTAACACTGTCTTTAACGCTAAGATCACCATCAGCCTTATCACTTGCCTATTATGTGGATTAATGGTGAGTTTTTCGGCCCACAGTACTCCACCGTTTGACGAGCAGCGTGCTAAAAATGCCGGTGCCGATGAATACGGTATGAAGCACTATGTAATGGCTTTTTTAAAGCGGGGCCCTAATCGGGATAGAACACAGGCACAGGCCGAACAATTGCAAAGGGCGCATTTGGACAATATCACTCGCCTTGCCAATGAGGGCAAATTAGTGCTGGCGGGGCCCTTTTTACACGATGGCGAATTACGCGGTATTTATGTCTTTAACGTTACTACGGTTGAAGAGGCAAAAGCCTTAACGGAAACCGATCCTGCAATTCAAGCGGGCAGTCTAGTGCTGGAATTATTACCTTGGTATGGCAGTGCGGCGCTGACAGAGGTCAATGAGCTGCATAGGGTGATGGCGAAAAAAGACATTTAAACCGCTAGGCTCAATTAGCCCCTATCAGACTCAGAGGTTATTTTTCGCACACTTCGACGAATGTTGGCGAGACTTGCGGCTTTGAACCGTGGGATATAGCGTTCTGTGTTGGTGAATGGCCTTTGCGGCCCATGTGTTGTGACCCTTTGGCTGCATAGGTGACGACAGCTGCACCTTCAGGTGATAGATCCAGCTCTAAATCTTCGGTTGGTACACAGCAGCAGGGCAAACATTCATCATGTTTGAGTTCGGCTAAGGGTTCGTTTAAGTAGCTGACTTTTCCGCTTATGACGCGTGTTTTGCAGGCACCGCAGAAACCGTTACGACATTCTGAGAAGATTTTGACTTTTTTGGCTTCAAGTGCTTGCAGCAAAGTGCCTTGTTGCTCGGTAAAGAGCAATACAGGCTGACCTTGAAGGCGCACGATTGGCGCCTTCGCAAACAGGTTTTGTGGCCGTTTTTTCGATGTCACTGTTTTAATGCCATTTTGTAACGTCACTTTTAAGTGTCTTATAGATCGAAGTCGAGGAACTCATCACCATCAACCGCTGAGTCGATTTGGCCGACAAGGTATGAAGAGACTTCAACTTCCTGTGGTGCGACTTGCACCGCATCGCTTTCTAACCAGTTTTTCATCCAAGGTAATGGATTGGTTATTTCAGGATAAGGTTGTGGCAGGTTCACCGACTTCATCCGTTGGTTAGTAATAAACTCAACGTATTGGCAGAGGATCTGTTCATTCAAACCTATCATAGAGCCGTCTTTGAACAGGTATTTTGCCCATTCTTTTTCTTGCTCAGCGGCCTTGAAGAATAAATCGAAAGCTTCCTGTTGGCATTCTGCGGCAATTTCACCCATTTCTGGATCGTCTTTACCGCCTTGCATTATGCTTAAAATATGCTGAGTGCTGTTTAAGTGTAAGGCTTCATCACGGGCGATTAAGCGAATAATTTTCGCGTTACCTTCCATTAGCTTACGTTCAGCAAAGGCAAATGAGCAGGCAAAGCTAACATAGAAACGAATCGCTTCTAGGGCGTTGACTGACATCATGCACAGGTACAAGGCTTTTTTCAGGGTGCGGGTGTTGACTATGACTTCTTTGCCATCGATAACATGGGTACCCGCGCCGAGTAAATGGAACACTTGAGTCAGTTGGATCAAGTGATCGTAGTAAGCGGCGATATCGGTCGCACGGCTTAATATTTCTTTGTTCACGACGATATCGTCGAAGATCACTGAAGGATCGTTAACGATATTGCGAATGATATGGGTGTATGAGCGCGAGTGAATCGTCTCAGAGAAAGACCAAGTCTCAATCCAAGTCTCTAGTTCAGGCAGCGACACCAGTGGCAAAAAGGCCACATTGGGTGAGCGACCTTGAATCGAGTCGAGTAAGGTTTGGTATTTCAGGTTAGAAATAAAGATGTGTTTTTCATGATCGGGCAATGCACCGTAGTCAATCTTATCGCGACTGACGTCTACTTCTTCCGGTCGCCAAAAGAAAGATAACTGCTTTTCTATCAGTTTTTCGAACACTTCATATTTTTGTTGATCGTAACGAGCCACGTTGACCGATTGACCTAAAAACATAGGTTCACGGGTGGCATCGTTGGGTGTCTGACAGAAGGTAGAGTAGGCCATGGTGCTATTTTCCAATGGATAGGGATCCACTCAATCGGGATCCCTATACTTTTTATTTGTAAGAGCCGCGTTAACGTTAAAGACTAGATTTTACACGCGCCGCCGGCGCAACCATCGTCTTCTTTCTCTAAATTGGTGATGTCATCGTGTGAATCCGACGCACCATCGCGAGTGTTATGGTAGTAAAGCGTTTTCACACCTAACTTGTAAGCATTGAGCAAATCTTTCAGCAGGGTTTGCATCGGTACTTTACGGCCTTCAAAACGAGAAGGATCGTAGTTAGTGTTGGCCGAAATCGCTTGGTCAACGAACTTCTGCATGATACCCACTAGCTGTAAGTAACCGTCATTACTTGGCATTTTCCATAGCAATTCATAGCTATCTTTCAGCGTATCGAAATCTGGTACAACTTGTTTTAGCTGACCGTCTTTGCTCGATTTCACGCTGATAAGACCACGTGGTGGCTCGATACCATTGGTCGCATTGGAGATTTGCGACGAGGTTTCTGATGGCATTAATGCCGACAGCGTCGAGTTACGCAGGCCATATTGCTTGATATCGCTACGCAGTGATTCCCAGTCTAAGTGCAATGGTTCGGCACAAATTTTATCTAGGTCACGTTTATAAGTATCGATTGGCAAAATACCTTGAGCATACGTGGTCTCGTGGAATAACGGACACGCACCTTGCTCTTTGGCTAAGTTCATCGAGGCTTTCAGTAAATAAAACTGAATGGCTTCAAAGGTTCTGTGGGTCAGATCGTTCGCGCTGCCATCGGAATACTTCATGCCATTTTTCGCTAAGTAGTTAGCGAAGTTAATTACGCCTATACCTAAGGTACGGCGATTCATCGAGGCAAGTTGTGCTGCCTTGATAGGATAATCTTGATAATCCAGCAGATTATCCAGTGCGCGTACCGCGAGGTCGGCTAATGGCTCAATATCAGATAATTCTTTGATTGAACCTAAGTTGAGTGCTGACAGCGTACAAAGCGCGATTTCACCATTAGGATCATCGATGTTGTTCAATGGTTTTGTCGGCAGGGCGATTTCAAGACACAGGTTAGATTGTCTGATCGGCGCGACTTTAGAATCGAACGGGCTATGGGTGTTGCAGTGATCCACGTTCTGAATGTAGATACGGCCGGTTGAAGCGCGTTCTTGCATCATCAGTGAAAACAGCTCAACTGCCTTTATGGTTTTCTTACGAATGCTGCTGTCTTGCTCATATTGCACATATAAACGTTCGAATTCGTTTTGATCTTCAAAGAAAGCATCATATAAGCCAGGTACGTCAGATGGGCTAAACAGGCTGATGTTTTCGCCTTTGATCAGACGTTGATACATGACTTTGTTCAGCTGCACACCGTAGTCTAAATGACGGATACGGTTGTCTTCGACGCCGCGGTTATTTTTCAATACCAGCAGAGATTCGACTTCTAAGTGCCAAATAGGGTAGAACAGGGTCGCAGCACCGCCACGCACGCCGCCTTGAGAACACGACTTCACTGCGGTTTGGAAATACTTATAGAAAGGTAAACAACCTGTGTGGAAGGCTTCACCACCACGGATTGGGCTACCTAAGGCGCGAATACGACCGGCGTTAATACCGATACCCGCACGTTGGCTGACGTATTTCACGATAGACGAAGCGGTCGCGTTGATGGAATCTAAGCTGTCACCACATTCGATCAGTACGCAAGAGCTAAACTGACGCGTTGGGGTGCGCACACCGGCCATAATTGGCGTTGGCAGCGACAGTTTAAAAGTTGATACCGCGTCATAGAAATCTTTAACGTATTTCAGGCGCGTCTCTTTTGGATAACGGGCAAACAAACATGCCGCGACCAAAATGTAGAGGAACTGCGCGCTCTCGTAGATTTCGTGTGTCACACGGTTTTGAACTAAATATTTGCCTTCAAGCTGCTTTACCGCTGCGTAAGAGAAGTCCATATCGCGCCAATGGTCGATATAGGTATCCATCACGTCGAGTTCTTCGCGGCTGTAATCCTGCAGAATGTGCATGTCATACTTGCCAAGCTCAACTAACTTAGTCACGTGAGTATACAGTGCTGGCGGCTCGAATTGACCGAAGGCCTTCTTACGCAAATGAAACACCGCTAAACGGGCGGCGAGGAACTGATAGTCCGGTGATTCTGGAGAAATTAAATCCGCCGCCGCTTTGATAATGGTTTCATGGATGGCTTCGGTTGGGATGCCATCGAAAAACTGTAGGTGCGAGCGAAGTTCAACTTCAGAAACAGAAACGTTTTTTAATCCCTTGGCTGCCCAAGTAATTACGCGGTGTATTTTTTCGAGATCGATATTCTCACGATCGCCACAGCGTTTTGTGACTGTCATAGTGCTATTCATTTGGAGATAGGCCTTGGTTCTTATATCTATTTAGGTGAGCAAGTTCACCGTACGTATCCTTGTAAAACAATCAATAACCGTCCCTTAAATACTGCTGACTGGTTGAAAACGAGTCAATTAAGCGGCGAGCTTTTAGTGTGTCTGATTGCTACCTATACACAAGATATGGTGTTTTAAATTATCTGGGATACAAGATAGTGAGGTTTGCCCCTATTTGCAAGTCTGAATTCAGGGGACATCTTGTGGATAAGTTGAGGATAAGCTTTCGCGTTAGTAACGACTAACCTTGAAGCTCAATTTCAGGTTAGTGTGTCGCACTCATGGGGGATTTTTAGGCGATCTTTTCTTTAGATCGCGATCGCGCACAAGTGCCGATCTTTTATCCGCCGACCTTTCGCCGCCTGATTTTATTCGCAGGTAAAAATTAGGCAAACACACTTATGTGCATCTGCATAGTGGCTTTAGCAAAAGGTTTATCTTTGAGTGTCATTGTGAAGTTTTTTAGCCGTTTTATTGGCGAGTTTTTCTAGGCAAATGCTTCGACTAATGCCTGATGTAACTCAGTTGGGCTGACAAAGTGTGCGTGAGCTGGCCACTGCGATGGCTTGTCGTTGACACCCAGATAACCCCATAGGGCAACGCCGCCTAACATGCCCGCCGCCTTAGCTGCTAACAAATCCCGCTCGGCATCCCCAAGATACAAAATGTGCTCTGGAGCGCAGTTCAGTTGCTGAGCCCCTAACAACATAGGTGCTGTGTGGGGTTTTGGGTGTTTGGTCGAATCGCCACTAATGATAACGGGCATACGTAAGTGTAAATTCAGTTTTCGCAATAAGGGACGGGTAAAGCGGGCTGGCTTGTTGGTGATCACCCCAAACGGCAGGTGAGTTAATTCGAGCCAGTCGAGTAATGCTGCAATGCCCGTGAATAGCGCACAGTGATCGCCATTAATGCGCTGATAGTGGGCGAGCAGCCCTTGTTGAACTTGAGTACGAAGATCATCCGCCGCATTGGGTATCGCCGCATCGACTAAGGCAAAACTGCCGTGGGATGCGGCGTAGCGCATGGCCGCTAACGGCTGCGCGGCGATGCCGACGTCCTGAAGACTTAAATTGAGGGCTTGCACCAGATCCGGCGCGGTATCGGCTAAGGTGCCGTCGAGATCGAACAGTACGCCTTGGATCTGTGCCAGACTCATATTAATCAACCTTACGCGTCGCTATCATGTAATTGACATCAACTTTAGGCGTGTATTTAAAAATGCCCGTCAGCGGGTTGTAGCTGATGCCTAATGCATCGGTACAGATAAGGTCGGTATTGTCCACAAGCTCAATCAATTCCGAAGGCTTAATGAATTTTTTATGCTCATGGGTGCCAACCGGCAGCATCTTCAGCAAATATTCTGCGCCGAGAATCGTGTGCACATAGGATTTAATGTTGCGGTTGATGGTGGAGAAAAACACAAAGCCACCGGGTTTGACCATGTCACAGCAAGCCTTGATCACAGATTGTGGATCGGGCACATGCTCCAGCATTTCCATACACGTCACCACATCGTAATAGGCTTGATGATCTTGGCTGTGGGTCTCGGCGGTATTTTTTACATAATTAATGCTTACGCCCGTTTCGAGGGCATGTAGGCGGGCGACTTCTAAGGGCTCATCACCCATGTCGAGACCATCAACCTCGGCACCGATACGGGCCATGCTTTCAGATAAAATCCCGCCGCCGCAACCAACGTCGAGCACTTTCTTACCGAAAATGCCGCCAGCAGTTTGATCGATATAATTTAAGCGCAGCGGGTTTAATAGATGCAGCGGCTTAAATTCACCGTTGAGATCCCACCACGTTTCGGCCATACGTTCAAACTTTGCGATTTCCTGTGGGTCCACATTGGTATTCTGATGCATGCTATTACCTGAAGTAGCTGTATTGTGCGGCTATTATAACGACTATGTTTGATAAACAAAGTGTTCGACAGAGCTAAGCCCTTGTGGTTGAGTGAATTTTCAGCAGTTTTCTGCTTTTATGTTAATTGTTGTGCTCCGTATCGACCTTTTACTTCATCCCTTTGACGATTTTTTCTCATCCTAAGCCACGAATTTCAACGCTGGTTTATCGCTCAAACGACCAAATTGACAGTGTTTTCATCTATTAAGCCACCAGACTCTCAATTCGATAAGGATAGGTCTGGCGACATTAAATAACTGTGTTAGAATGCCAAATCACGTTTTTGGGCTAGGCAATGATACGGATTATACGTTGTCGGCTATTTTTCAGGGGAACGAGCAGTTTATGACTGATCTGGCATCATCTATTTCGCCAATTAATATCGAAGACGAACTAAAGAATTCGTACCTTGATTACGCCATGAGCGTTATCGTGGGACGTGCATTACCAGACGTGCGCGACGGCTTAAAGCCGGTTCATCGCCGCGTTCTGTTTGCCATGAGTGAATTGAAGAACGATTGGAACAAGCCTTACAAAAAATCTGCCCGTGTGGTCGGTGACGTCATCGGTAAATATCACCCTCATGGTGACTCTGCTGTTTATGACACTATCGTCCGTATGGCCCAGCCATTCTCACTGCGTTACACCTTAGTAGACGGCCAAGGTAACTTCGGTTCGGTCGACGGTGACTCAGCGGCGGCAATGCGTTATACCGAAATCCGTATGGATAAGTTAGCGCACCAATTACTGGCCGATCTTGAAAAAGAGACAGTGGATTTCGTCCCTAACTACGACGGCACAGAACTCATTCCAGCTGTACTCCCCACACGCGTACCTAACCTGTTAATTAACGGTTCATCGGGTATTGCGGTTGGTATGGCGACCAACATCCCACCACACAACCTAACGGAAGTCGTGAAAGGCTGTTTGGCACTGATTGAAGAACCTTCACTGTCAATTGAACAGTTGATGGAATACATTCCTGGTCCGGATTTCCCAACTGCGGCAATTATCAATGGCCGTAAAGGCATTATTGATGCCTATAAAACCGGCCGTGGCCGCGCGATCATGCGTGCACTGGCGGATGTGGAAACCGAAGATAATGGCCGTGAACGCATTATCGTCACTGAAATCCCTTATCAAGTGAACAAAGCCCGTTTAATCGAGAAGATTGCCGAGCTGGTTAAAGATAAAAAGCTTGAAGGGATCAGCGGTCTACGCGACGAGTCTGATAAAGACGGTATGCGTATCGTTATCGAAATTAAGCGCGGCGAAGTGGGCGAGGTGGTATTAAACAACTTGTATGCTCAAACGCAAATGCAGTGTTCTTTCGGGATTAACATGGTGGCCCTGACCAATGGTCAGCCTAAACTGTTTAACCTGAAAGAAATGCTCGAATGCTTTATTCTGCATCGCCGTGAAGTCGTGACGCGCCGTACCGTATTCGAATTGCGTAAAGCTCGTGAGCGTGCCCATATTTTGGAAGCGCTGGCGGTTGCACTGGCTAACATCGACCCGATTATTGCACTGATCAAAGCCTCGCCAACGCCTGCAGATGCCAAAGTTAAATTGGTGGAGCAAGGTTGGGAATTAGGCCACGTTCAAGGCATGCTGGAAAAAGCGGGCGATGACGCCGCGCGTCCTGAGTGGTTAGAGCCACAATACGGTATCCGTGACGGTCAATATTTCCTGACTGAGCAACAAGCTCAGGCGATTCTGGAACTGCGTTTACACCGTTTAACCGGTCTTGAACACGATAAGATCATTGCTGAATACGAAGAGCTGCTCGAATTTATCGCGGGTCTGCTGTTTATTCTGCGCAGTCCTGAGCGTTTGATGGAAGTCATCAAGGAAGAGTTAGTTCAAATCCTTGAAGAATACGGTGATGCTCGCCGTACCGTGATCAATGCTAACGAAGTCGATATGAGTCTTGAAGACTTGATCAACGAAGAAGACGTTGTGGTGACACTGTCGCACTTAGGTTATGCCAAGTATCAACCATTGACCGATTACCAAGCCCAGCGCCGTGGTGGTAAAGGTAAAGCGGCAACTAAAGTAAAAGACGAAGATTTCGTTGAAAAACTGTTAGTTGCCAATACCCATGACACCATTTTGTGCTTCTCTGACTTTGGTAAGATGTACTGGCTCAAAGTGTATCAATTGCCATTAGCGAGCCGTACGGCACGCGGTCGTCCAATTGTTAACTTGCTGCCGTTATCCGATGGCGAGCGCATTACTGCGATTCTGCCAGTACGTGAATACGCGGCTGACAAGTACATCATCATGGCGACCTCACACGGTACTGTGAAGAAAACCGCACTAACAGCTTATAGCAACCCACGTGCAAACGGCATTATCGCCGTTAACCTGAAAGACGGTGACCAACTGATCGGTGTCGATATCACTAACGGTGATGACGAAATCATGTTGTTCTCGAACGAAGGTAAAGTGGTTCGCTTTGGTGAGAAAGTCCGTGATTCTGAAACCGGCGAAGTGAAAACCGATCCTGAAACTGGTGAAGAAGTTCTGTCGTTACGTCCTATGGGCCGTACTGCAACAGGCGTTCGTGGTATCCGTTTAGAAGAAGGTCAAAAAGTCGTGTCGCTAATCGTACCCAAAGGCGATGGCGCGATTCTGACTGTAACTGAAAACGGTTACGGTAAACGGACTCAACTGTCTGAATACCCAGCGAAGAGCCGTGCGACTAAAGGTGTGGTTTCTATCAAGGTGAGCGAACGTAACGGCGCAGTTGTTGGCGCAGTGCAAGTGGGTCTTAACGACGAACTGATGCTCATCAGTGATAAAGGCACCTTAGTGCGTACACCAGCGGGCGGCGTGTCTATCATTGGCCGTAACACGCAAGGTGTGACGATTATCCGCACCGCGGGCGACGAGAAAGTGGTTGGCCTGCAACGTATCGACGAAATCCAAAGTGATGAAGATGAAGTCGAGCTGGATGAAAACGGTTTACCGATTGTTCCTGTCATTATCGAAGGCGAATTAGCCGACGAGGCTCTTGATGAAGAGCTGGATGACGAAGAAGAGTTGGACGAAGATGAAGACGAGCTTGCTGATGATGAGCAAGACGAAGAGTAATTAAGTGTCATATTAACGAGCGTCCAATTGGACGCTCGTTTTTTTAATGGCATTGATTGTTGGTAGCATTGTTCGTTTTAGAATGGTTTCGTATTTATCAATACATACATCATGGTTGGGATTAAGGAGAGTGTCAGTGAGCGCGATTTATAATTTCTGTGCTGGACCTGCAATGTTACCCGCAGCGGTAATGAAAAAAGCACAACAGGAATTACTTGATTGGAATGGCCAAGGCGTTTCCGTGATGGAAATCAGCCACCGAAGTAAAGAGTTCATCGCGCTGACCGAGCAAGCCGAGTCCGATTTACGTGAACTGATGCAGATCCCTGCAAATTACCATGTGCTATTTATGCACGGCGGTGGTCGCGGCCAGTTCTCTGCTGTCGTGAATAATTTTCTCGGCGAGCAGGGTAAAGCCCTGTATTTAGTCAGTGGCCAATGGTCATCTGCCGCGTTAGTAGAAGCGCAGAAACTGGCGGGTGAAGCACAAATTGATAGTCTGAATATTGTTGAAAAACACAATGGACTCAATGCCGTTGTCCTACCTGACTTACATAAAATCGATGCCGATTACCGCTATGTTCACTACTGTCCAAATGAGACAGTAGATGGTATCGAAATTTTTGACGAATTAGACTCACCATGGCCAATTGTTGCCGATTTATCATCAACAATCATGTCCCGTGAAATCGATGTCAGCCGCTACGGCTTGATTTACGCCGGTGCGCAAAAGAACATAGGTCCATCGGGTCTGTCGATAGTGATAGTACGCGATGACATGTTAAAACTGCCGAGTTTACCGCAGTCGTCCATCATGGACTATCGTCTAGCCGTCGAGCATGATTCTATGTTCAACACGCCACCAACCTTTGCTTGGTACCTTGCCGCTGAAGTCTTTGCTTGGCTGAAATCGACTGGCGGTATTTCGAGTATTGCGAAAATTAATCAACAAAAAGCGCAGATGTTGTATCAATGCATTGATGGTAATGCTTTCTACCGTAATGGTGTTGTTGCAGCGAATCGCTCACAAATGAACGTGACTTTCCAATTAGTCAACGAAGCGCTCGATAGTGAGTTCTTAAAGCAAGCACAAATTGCCGGACTCGTGGCCCTCAAAGGTCATCGTATCGTAGGCGGCATGCGTGCTAGCCTTTACAATGCGATGCCGCTCGATGGCATAGTTGCCTTGGTCAAGTTTATGAACGAGTTTGCGGCGAAACATAGCTAGGCTTAGCTATCTATTTAGTCACTCACTAGCTTGCGGCGTTTAGCGCCTAGGCTTTGCTGCCTGCAGATAAACGTTATGCTTATCGAATGTTTATCATCAGCTAGCCATTCCAAGTTAGCTATCCAAAGTTAGACATCCCAAAAGCGAATGCTCAAATGCATTCGCTTTTTTGTTGGCTGTAATTTATCGATTATTGGCGTTTGGCGTTAAGCAAGATGAACTTCGGAAGAACCTTATATTAAAGATAACTTGGATTAGAGATGGCTGGGATTAGAGAGGGCGGTGTGCAAGCCTGTGAGCTGGCGCGCATTACTGGGGAATATTCTCAGCAATATGTTTGGTTGGTTGCATGCTATTGTTTATCATGCTTAAAAGTACGCGTTTGAGTGTGCATAGAAGATAAACCAATAGGATGTCACAGATGGATTTGGCCAAGCTTTCGCGCATTAGTATGAAGCATTTGATCACTTTGCATGTGATGCTCGATACTCTGAGCGTAACCGCCAGCGCCGAACGATTATGTCTTAGCCCCTCATCCGTCAGTAAAACCTTAAGCCAGCTCAGGGACAGTTTGAACGATGAACTGTTCTACCGTAACGGCAACTCACTGGTTGCCACACCTTTGGCAAGACGATTAGGCCCAAGCGTGCAGCAAATGATCAATGATATGAATCAGATCATGAGTCAAGATGCGTTTAATCCAACACATTTTGAGGGGCGTTTTTCACTTGCGATGCGCGAAAGCACCTTTGAACTGCTGGCCGCCAAATTAAGTGCCCATATTCTCAATTTGGCCCCCCATATCCATCTCGATATTTATAGCAAAGACAATATCGGTTTCGATGGTCTTATTAAAGGCTCGTTAGATTTTGTGCTGTTACCCCATGATCTGAGTCAACCTAATCCTCTTCAAGACGATCTGGTGTGGGAAACCTTGTTCAGCGATGAAATGGTCTGTCTGATGAATTCGTCCCATCCCTTGGCTAAACAGCCGCAGATCAGCTTCGATAATTACCTAAGTTACCGCCATATTGGCATTACCGATACGGATCTGAGTACGCCATTTTTTGATATTTTGCTCGCCCAGCAATCTAAAAAACGTGCTGTACCCATTTCAGTCCCTGATTTTGGCAGCGCAGCGTTAATGTGTCACCACAGTGAACTGCTTTTCACCTGCTCGCGCCGCTGGGCATCCATTGCCAGCCAAGCTAAAGGCTTAACCGTCAAGTTCTTACCGATAGAATATGGCAAAGTGGCTTACAGTCTCGTTTGGCATAGACAAAGTATGAAGGACCCCGCGCTGCGCTGGCTTTACGAGCAAATTTTGCTTTGCAGTCGTTAAATATAGCAAGAGGGCAAGATAAGATTGGTAACGCCTCGCTTTGCAAGCTTTGCGGCCAAGCGTTCAATATCGGTTTGTGTGCAGCTTGGCCACGTTAACGCGTCGTCGACAACACCATGGTGATGAAAGGCGTTTAATTTAACTCGTGCATCCGCACCTAGCTGAAGCTGAAGCAAATAGGTCGCCAGCGCTTCTATCTCCTGTTCATAATCCGTGATGCTCGGAATGTGCAGTAATCTCACTTCATACAGTTTTTGCTGCTGCGCCAATAGCTGAATGGATTTGAACACGGCATGGTTGTCGCGACCAGTAATGTATCTATGGGTATCTTGCTGCCACGCTTTGAGATCCACCATAGCGCCATCTAAAAAGGGCAGCAGTTTATGCCAACCAGTTAGACTCAAACTGCCATTGGTATCGAGCATACAACTCAAGTGTGATAAAGATTCAGAGGCCTTAATCCCTTGAAACAACTCAATAATAAACGGTAGTTGCAGGCTCGCTTCGCCGCCGCTCACCGTAATGCCATTAATAAAGTGACGCTGACTGTGCAGAATCCCTAGTATTTCTTCAACTGTGTAATGCGTGACCTTAGGGCTCGCTTGTTTCGGGCATACGGCAAGACAGGTATCGCATTGGCTACAACGCTCACTATCCCAGCGAATACGAGGCTTGTTATTGAGGTTTATCAATGTCAGCGCATTGTCAGGGCAGGTAGCGACACAATCGCCACAGGCATCGCAAAAGCCTATGGTATGTGGGTTGTGACAGTTTTTGCATTGGTAGTTGCAGCCCTGCAGGAATAACACGAGCCTGCTGCCAGGCCCGTCAACGCAGGAAAAGGGCAATAGCTGACTGACCATTACTTGCCTATTCAGAGACACAAGGGGAGTGTTCATGGGCTATGACTCTTGCTTGGCGTTGTAATATCCCCGTATTAACCGCAGCTTCTGCGGCTAAGCCTGTGGTATTGAGGCGTGAGCCACATTGCTTAAATGCTTCAATGTCCGAGCGTTTTACCATATAGCCGGTCACGCGCATTAAATCGTTAGAGGCGACATTGGCGGTAAATTCCCTAAAACCTAACTCAAGCGCCGCTTTACACAGTTGGAACATAGCTTGTGGATTGGATTTTACAGTTTCATCGATAGTCAAAATATCGCTAATCCCCGCCGTATAATACTGATGATGTTGCGCTAAGGCTTGAATGTGAGCGATGGGATTAGGTTCAGTACCATAGGGAATGCGAACGCCTGGAGTAACGTCTTTGTCGATACTGATGCCGCCCTGTGAATGCAGCAGTGCTCGTCCATGGTAGCCATGCGCGACGGGTGTGGATTTCACTATGGTATCGAGCGCAGCAGAAATACGATAGCCCAGCTGATTTGCATCCGTTTCATGGCCATATTTCGAGTGTTTAGCTGATTTAACTTCTCCACTGGCCGTGAATGATTGCAGAATATTCACCGCTTCCGCCATGCCGTAAATGCCAAACATAGGCGCAAAACGCGACTCATCAATCAATTGTTCTTTAACTAAAAAACTGTCAAAAAAGTGTGATTCTTGATGCAAAAATGCCGAGCGCGCCTCGATAAGTTCAAAGGTGAGTGAGCAGTAATTTGGCAATGCAGTATCAAAAAAATCGTTTATAGAATTTGCCTTTGAAGCAACTTCTTTAAGATTGAGCCGCACTAAGGTATTGGCGCCGCCCGCTAACGGCAAGGCATTGTAGCAACTGACAATCCCAAAGCCGCGCTCATCAAACGCACTGGCATGCAGAGGATAATTGGCGATATGCGGCTTACTGCAGTGACAAATATTGGTGGTCGCAAGCAGCAACAAATCATCCGGCGTGACGGCGGGGTCGTACATAAAGGTCAAATTGGGGGCAACTTGTTTTAACTCGGCATCAATGCGCAGTAGGGTGCGACAAACAATGTTGTCTGTCGGGCCAATATTTACGTGCATAAAGGCGTCAGGCAGGGTTCTGTCGAGCATGATCCAGAACAGTTTAAGTTTACGATAAAGGACTTCCGCATCCATTCCTTCGGTGAAAGGCATTAATATTTCATCCAGCTGACCTAAATACACGGGGATATTGGTCACCGATGGCACATGATGATACAGAATCGTTAAGGCATTGATGGCTTCATCTAAATCCTGCGCCGGTGAAAGCTCTAAATATTCTGAACCTTGCTTTAGATAGCGGGCATAATCTGGCAACACATAGCGCGGTTTAAAAGGCGCATGGCCTTCAAACATATCGCAGATAATGCCGTCATTCATCGCGGCTTTTACCTCAGTCGATATCGGCATGTAGGGCAAGCTCGCCTCTGCCTCCAACGCCAAATAGTTGGATTTTTGCTTAGGTGAAAGCTGCGGGTTGGTGACGATTTGCACTAATTTATCTTGTAATAACATGGCGGAATATCCACAAGTTCTATGATGACCACTAATCTACTGGGCAGGTCTGGCTTTAAAAAGTGAAAATAGCCGCAGCCCTGATTGATGAAATGGAAATCCGCCGACCGAGGTCACAACTTGCGATTTATTGCATTAAACGACTGTTTTTTTTAAACGCGAGAAAGTAGTTTTTACCATTGAAAATAAAAGCTTGAACAGTGAGATTTGGCGTTGCTTGATAAGGTTTTGGGGATTTAGAACCGAAGGGAAGGTTTGTTAGCTCTGATGCAGTGGCATGATTGCAAAGCTTTAAGCTTGTAAGGGGTAAATAAACTCTGCTGCATCCTGAATTGTAGCAATACAGCAGAGTGAACTGTGCAGATAAACTCAGTCGTGCTTAAAGCACTTTGGCGATCGATTGGGCTAAGTAATCGACGTTATCTTCACTGATCCCAGCAATACTGATGCGGCTTGAACCCACCATATAAATGCTGAATTCTTTTTGCAGGCGCGCCACTTGCTCTGGATTCACCCCGAGGAAGGAGAACATGCCTTTTTGGCGGGCGATAAAGCTAAACTCACGGTCTACGCCATTGGCTTTAAGTTTATCCACTAAAATGGCGCGGTTGCCGTTAATGCGATCGCGCATTACTTTCAGTTCATCTAGCCATTCTTGGGTCAATTCTGCCGATCCTAAAATCGTTTCAACAATCGCGGCGCCGTGGGCAGGCGGCATAGAGTAGAGGCAGCGAACCACATAAAGCAGCACAGATTGCGCGACATTGGCGGTATTGGCATCTTTGGCAATCACAGAACACGAACCGATACGCTCACGGTACAAACCGAAGTTTTTCGAGCATGAGCTGCAAAGGATCATATTATCGACCGCTGCCGCCATTTTGCGCACGCCGTAGGCATCAATATCAACGCCATCACCAAAGCCTTGGTATGCCATGTCAATCAGTGGGGTAAAGCCTTGCTCTTTTGTCAGGGCAACCACTTTATCCCATTGTTCTGTAGTTAAATCCATTCCGCTCGGGTTATGGCAACAGGCGTGGAATAACACCACATCATCAGGACTCACCTGCGATAGGGCAGCAAGCATCTCATCAAATTTCAATGATTTGCTATCGTAGTCATAATACGGATAGGTTTTAACGGTAATGCCAGCCGCTTCGAACAAACCGATGTGGTTAGCCCAAGTTGGGTCGCTTACCCATAACACCGCATTCGGGTTGCAGCGTTTGATAAAGTCGCCGGCCACGCGCAGTGCGCCAGTACCACCGGGTGTAGAAACGGTACGGATACGATTGGCGAGAATAGCACTGTGATTTGCACCAAAGGCTAATTCTGTCATTAAAGTGTTGAATTGTGGCGAGCCGGTTGGACCGATATACACTTTGGTGGTTTCGGTATCGAGACGGAATTTCTCGGCTTTTTTCACGCAGCTAAGGATCGGGGTCACGCCTGTAGGGTCTTTATAAACGCCCACACCTAAATCAACTTTTTGTGGGTGGGTGTCTTCGCGGTACTGAGTCAACAAGCCAAGGATGGGATCTGCTGGCATTGCGATGAGTGAGTTAAACATAGCTCCATCTACCTTTCTGGTTATAGTGCAAACGTGATTGTTTGTATCAGATATGCGTTATTTATCGTTTGGGGCTTAGAATAGCGCGGAAAGGTAAAGTATTTAAAGTGAAAACTGTGATTACACGCCAGTTATCTTGGCAAAAAAGCCTGCCAAAAATACGGTTAAATCATAAATTAACCGCTTAAATTTTGCGTTTTTGTTATTTTTACACTGAACTCAGTAAATAATCTGACCAAAATGCCATTTTTCTCGAAAAAACGGTTGAATCCTTAGCGACAATCGGTAATTTTATAACGACGAAGCACCAACAAGGCCCCAATCTCCTTTTATTTGTAATCTTAACTTGACGCTGTGTAGCGTGAAGTTGCCATTTTGCGTATTCAGTCCGCGTGATCGTGATGATGACGCCCTATAGAGAAAGAAGATTTATTCATGAAGCAATTACGTCTTGAACCTGTTGTGCAAGTCCGCGGTGAGATCAATATTCCGGGCTCAAAAAGTATTTCAAATCGTGCCTTATTATTGGCCACCTTAGCCCAAGGCACGACCACGCTCACCAATCTGCTCGACTCAGATGATATTCGCCACATGCTGGCCTCCCTCAAGCAGTTAGGGGTGAACTACCGTTTATCGCAAAACAATACTGTGTGTGAACTTGATGGCTTAGGCGGCGTGATTTCCTCTGATTCTGCGCAGGAATTGTTTTTAGGCAATGCGGGCACAGCAATGCGCCCCTTGTGCGCCGCCTTAACTCTTGGCCAAGGCGAATTTACCCTCACGGGCGAACCGCGTATGGAAGAGCGCCCGATTGGCGACTTAGTCGATGCCTTAAGGCAACTCGGTGCCAATGTCGTTTATCTTAAAAGTGACGGTTTCCCGCCGCTGACGATTAATGCGACGGGTCTTAATGGCGGCGATGTTGAGATTGCGGGTGACTTATCAAGCCAATTTTTAACCGCCCTATTGATGGTGGCGCCGCTTGCAAAGGGCAGCGTGAATATCCATGTCAAAGGCGAGTTAGTTTCTAAGCCGTATATTGATATTACACTGGCCCTGATGGCTCACTTTGGCGTAACTGTCATCAACCATGACTATGCCCGTTTTGAGATTGTTGCAGGCCAGCGTTATGTATCACCGGGTAAAGTGCTGGTCGAAGGTGATGCGTCATCGGCATCGTATTTCCTCGCCGCAGGGGCGATTAAGGGCGGTGAAGTCAAAGTCACCGGTGTGGGCCGTTTAAGTATTCAAGGCGATGTAAAATTTGCCGATGTGCTTGAAAAAATGGGCGCAGATATCGAGTGGGGCGATGACTATATTATCGCGCGAGGATCTCAATTAACGGCCGTTGATTTAGACATGAACCACATTCCCGATGCGGCCATGACCATCGCAACCGCAGCCTTATTTGCTAAAGGCACGACGGTTATTCGCAATATCTATAACTGGCGTATTAAAGAGACCGACCGCTTAGCGGCCATGGCGACGGAATTACGTAAAGTCGGCGCCGAGGTTGAAGAGGGCAACGATTACATTAAAATCACCCCGCCTGTGGTAATTAATACCGCAGAAATCGATACCTACAATGATCACCGTATGGCCATGTGTTTTTCTATGCTGGCATTTGCCGATTGCGGTATTACCATCAATGATCCTGATTGCACTTCTAAAACATTCCCAGACTACTTTAAGCAGTTTGCGAGTCTGCAAGGCTAAGCCAATCTGCTTCGTCATTGTTACAACTTTCGATGTCAAGAATAGTCAGCCGTATTTGCGCGGCTGCTAATCTTCATAAAAAATCCACGGATTTTGTTTGTCTTTTGTTGTACAATGCTGCGCGCTCATTTTCGGGGGCTCACTTGATGAACTCACGGATGATGGTTATTTTTTGCGGAGGAATGTATGTCTGAACGGGCTCCTGTAGTCACAATCGACGGCCCAAGTGGTGCTGGCAAAGGTACAATTAGTCAATTATTGGCTCAGCATCTAGGTTGGCAACTACTTGATAGTGGTGCTATTTACCGAGTTCTTGCGCTCGCAGCAATTCATCATAACGTTGAACTGGAAAATGAAGAATCGATCACGCTGTTAGCGGCACATCTCGATGTGAAGTTTTTAACAGGCAATGATACCGATCCGGTTCAAGTGATATTGGAAGGTGAAGACGTCACCACCGACATTCGCACTCAAGAGTGCTCAAATGCCGCTTCAAAAGTCGCCGCGTTTCCACGGGTGAGAGAAGCGTTATTACGTCGTCAACGGGCCTTTAAAACGGCGCCAGGATTAATTGCCGATGGTCGCGACATGGGAACTGTGGTTTTCCCAAGTGCGCCGGCAAAATTATATTTAACCGCCTCAGCTGAAGAGCGTGCCCAAAGACGCTATAATCAGTTGCAGGACAAGGGCTTCGATGTTAATATCGAGCGCCTTTTAAGTGAAATTATCGAACGTGATGACCGCGATATGAATCGTCCGGTGGCTCCTTTAGTCCCCGCCGAGGACGCGCTCATTATCGATACAAGCGGAAAGGGTATTGATGAAGTGTTAGCGCTTGCGCTTAACTTTATCAACCAAAAATTATCCGACACTAACTAAGTTAGCCCACCGGATAGGTATTCGTATTAAGGATGATACGGATAATTTGACTGACTCCACGTCTAGGACGGACAGTGGTTTAATAAAGAAAGTAACCTAAACATGACTGAATCTTTTGCTGATCTATTTGAACAATCCCTTCAAACTCTGGAATTCCGTCCAGGTTCTATCGTTCGTGGTACTGTTGTATCAATCAAAAACGGTATGGTACTGGTTGACGCGGGTCTGAAGTCTGAAAGCCCAATCCCAGCTGAACAATTCAAAAACGCTCAAGGTGTTTTAGAAATCGCTGTTGGTGATGAAGTTGACGTAGCTCTTGACTCTGTTGAAGACGGCTTCGGTGAGACTCAACTGTCTCGCGAAAAAGCGAAACGTCATGAAGCTTGGATCGTTCTGGAAAAAGCTTATGAAGATGCTGAAACTGTAATCGGTATCATCAATGGTAAAGTTAAAGGCGGTTTCACTGTTGAATTAAACGGTATCCGTGCCTTCTTACCAGGTTCTCTAGTTGACGTGCGCCCAGTTCGCGACACCGCTCACTTAGAGTACAAAGAATTAGAATTCAAAGTTATCAAGCTAGACCAGAAGCGTAACAACGTTGTTGTTTCTCGTCGTGCAGTTATCGAATCAGAAAGCAGCGCTGAGCGTGATGCACTGTTAGAAAACCTGCAAGAAGGTCAAGCAGTTAAGGGTATCGTTAAGAACCTGACTGACTACGGTGCATTCGTAGATTTAGGTGGTGTTGACGGTCTGCTACATATCACAGATATGGCGTGGAAACGTGTTAAACATCCATCAGAAATCGTCAATGTTGGCGATGAAATCAACGTTAAAGTACTGAAGTACGATCGTGAGCGCACTCGTGTGTCTCTAGGTCTGAAACAACTTGGCGAAGATCCATGGTTAGAAATCAGCAAACGCTACCCAGAAAACACACGTTTAACTGGTCGCGTTACTAACCTAACTGACTACGGTTGCTTCGTAGAAATCGAAGAAGGCGTTGAAGGTCTGGTTCACGTTTCTGAAATGGATTGGACTAACAAGAACATTCACCCATCTAAAGTTGTTAACTTAGGTGATGAAGTTGAAGTTCTGGTTCTGGACATCGATGAAGAGCGTCGTCGTATTTCTCTTGGTCTGAAACAATGTAAGACCAATCCATGGGATGACTTCGCAACTCGTTACAACAAAGGCGACAAGGTTTCTGGTAAGATCAAGTCAATCACTGACTTCGGTATCTTTATCGGTCTTGACGGCGGTATCGATGGTCTAGTTCACCTGTCTGACATTTCTTGGAACGGTACTGGCGAAGACGCAGTTTCTGAATACAAGAAAGGCGATGAAATCCATGCAGTGGTTCTGTCTGTAGATCCAGAGCGTGAGCGCATCAGCTTAGGTGTTAAGCAAACTGAAGATGATCCATTCAACGCATACTTGGCTGACAAGAAGAAAGGTACTATCGTAAACGGTACTGTTTCTGCTGTTGATGCTAAAGGTGTAACTGTTGAACTGGCTGACACTGTTGAAGGTTACATCCGTGTAGCTGACATTTCACGTGAGCGTATCGAAGATGCATCTACTGTCTATAATGTAGGTGATGCAATCGAAGCTAAGTTCATGGGTGTTGACCGTAAGAACCGCTCTATCAGCCTGTCAATCAAAGCGAAAGACGAAGCTGAAGAGAAAGAAGTAATGGCGACTCTGAACAAACAAGATGACGCTGTTATTAGCAATGCAATGGCTGAAGCGTTTAAAGCAGCTCGTAAATAATCGCCTGTTGTTTGGGGAGACTTCTCTCCCCATTAGGCGACTGTGTTTGGCTTGATAATAGGGGATAGCTAGGATGACGAAATCTGAACTTATCGAAAAACTCGCCACCAGGCAGTCGCAGCTGTCGGCGAAAGAGGTTGAAGGCGCAATCAAAGAAATGTTGGAGCAAATGGCAACAACATTAGAAAGCGGTGATCGTATTGAGATCCGTGGCTTTGGTAGTTTCTCGCTTCACTATCGTGCACCGCGGACTGGCCGTAATCCAAAGACTGGTTCATCAGTCGATTTGGAAGGTAAATACGTCCCGCACTTTAAGCCAGGCAAAGAACTGCGCGAGCGTGTTGACGCCGTTAATGTGTGATTGACCGCATAGTAAAAAGCCTCCGTTAGGAGGCTTTTTTGTATCTATTGCAAGGCAATGCTGGTCAGCTCAGTGAATTTCTTGGATAATCATTAAATTGAAACGCGTTTAGGGAGTGCAGCGTGAAATCATTTGTAGCAACTGTGCTAGTGGCACTGTTATTTATTCTGGCGTTGATTTTTGGCGCGCGTAACGAACAAGTGGTGACCATCAGCTATTTTGTCGCACAGGGTGAATATCGTTTACCTGTTGTGCTAGCGATCGTCTTTTTTGCTGGTTTCATCTTGAGCTGGTTAGTTGCAAGCTATTATATCGTGCGCTTGAAATTGAGCTTAGCGACAACGAGAAAGAAACTAAACCAAGTGATGGCTAAAGCCCCTCAGGATGTAGACGCCTAATATGCTTGAGATACTCTTTCTGTTGCTTCCCATTGCTGCCGCCTACGGTTGGTATATGGGGCGACGGAGCATAAGGCAGAATCAAAGCAATCAACGTAAACAATTGAGCCGGGACTACTTTACTGGCCTCAATTTCTTACTGTCGAACGAATCGGATAAAGCCGTTGATTTGTTTATCAGTATGCTAGATGTTGACGATGAAACCATAGATACCCATCTGTCACTCGGTTCGCTGTTTCGTAAGCGAGGCGAGGTCGACCGCTCCATCCGTATCCATCAGAATTTAATTGCCCGTCCAAACCTAGCCAATGAGCAGCGCGACATCGCTATGATGGAGCTGGGTAAAGATTATCTGGCCGCGGGTTTTTACGACAGGGCCGAAGAAATCTTTATCAACTTGGTTAGCCAAGATGATCACAGCGAAGAATCTGAAACTCAGCTGATTGCTATCTATCAAGTGATTAAAGAGTGGCAAAAAGCCATTGATATCACTAAGCGTCTAAGTCGTAAACGTCAGCAAGTCTTAAAGCCGTTAACGGCGCATTTCTATTGCCAGTTAGCCGATGAAGCCAGCGACGATGCACAGAAGATTAAACTGCTGCAACAGGCGCTGAAGCAAGATCCCCAATGCGGCCGAGCGTTATTGACCTTAGCGAAAAAATTCCTCGATATTCAAGATTATGCCCAGTGCAAGCAAATGCTGCTGCAACTGAAAAAAGCCGATATCGAGCTTTTTGCCGATGCAATCCCCACGGCCAAACAAGTTTATCGCGACACACAAGACAAAGAAGGCTTCCAAGAGTTACTGGCGGGCGCCATGGCCGATGGCGCGGGTGCTTCTGTGGTTGTCGCCTTAGCGCAGCACATGATAAGTCTGGATGAGATTAAAGCGGCAGAGACCATGGTGCTCGATGCCCTATATCGCCATCCGACCATGAAAGGTTTTCAGCACTTGATGCAAATGCATTTGCGTCAAGCAGAGGAAGGGCAAGCCAAGCAAAGTTTAACTATGCTAGAGCAGCTCGTTGAGCAACAAATTAAATTCCGTCCAAGCTACCGTTGTAAAGAGTGTGGTTTCCCTTCCCATGCACTTTACTGGCATTGTCCTTCCTGTAAAAACTGGGGCAGTATCAAGCGGATCAGAGGCTTAGACGGCGAGTAAATAAGATAATATCTATAGTTAGTGTAACTCTGTTGGAGAGATGATGACGACTAAACCTATCCTCGTAGCGCTTGATTACGATAACAAAAACCACGCTTTACAACTGATAGAAAAACTCGATCCCAACATGTGCCGCCTTAAAGTCGGCAAAGAAATGTTTACCCTGTTTGGCCCGCAACTGGTGAAAGATATCCATGATCGTGGCTTTGATTTGTTCCTCGATTTGAAATTTCACGATATTCCCAATACTGTCGCCAAAGCCGTGGCCGCTGCCGCAGAGCTGGGTGTATGGATGACGAACGTGCATGCCAGTGGTGGTTTAGCCATGATGGAAGCGGCCAAAAAGGCCTTGCTGCCATACGGCGACAAAGCGCCTATGCTAATCGCTGTGACGGTATTAACCTCCATGAGTGATGATGATCTTAAATTACTCGGCATCAATGTGCCTGCATTTGAGCATGTGCAGCGTTTAGCTAAACTGACGCAGCAAGCAGGACTCGACGGCGTGGTGTGTTCAGCCCAAGAAGCAACAGCGTTAAAATCACTGTTAGGTCAGGATTTCAAACTCGTGACGCCGGGGATCCGCCCAGTTGGTAGTGATGCTGGCGATCAACACCGGGTGATGACGCCGCCTCAAGCGATTGCAGCGGGTTCAGATTACCTAGTGATTGGCCGTCCAATCACCAAAGCCGCCGATCCGTTAGCGGCATTGCAAGCGATTCACCAATCATTGGCATAGACGTTTCAATAGCCGTCTCAATCGCGGTTTGATCGTTGTTTAAAAAAAAAGCTTGGAATCGCTCGTTGGTATCCTTGATATGATTAATAAAAATTGAAATAGTATCTTGAATGGCAACATAAAATAATTAATCACACCCTGAGTGCATATCTCACAGTTCACGGAGAACGCCCATGTTTAATGCTACGATGTTTAACTATCAAGGTAAGAATGTTGTCGTTGTCGGTGGCACCAGTGGGATAAATCTCGCCATTGCAATTGCGTTCGCGCAGGCTGGCGCCAATGTCGCAGTCGCGAGTCGCAGCCAAGATAAAGTTGATGCCGCGGTATTGCAGTTGCAGCAGGCCAATCCTGATGGTATTCATTTAGGTGTGAGTTTTGATGTGCGCGATCTTAGCGCCCTTGAAGTCGGTTTTGATAAAATCGCTTCTGAGTTTGGTTTTATCGATGTGCTAGTCAGCGGCGCGGCGGGGAATTTCCCCGCCAGCGCCGCAAAGCTTTCGGCCAATGGTTTTAAGTCGGTGATGGACATTGATTTGCTCGGCAGTTTTCAAGTGCTAAAGCAGGCTTATCCTTTGCTACGTCGCCCCAATGGCAATATTATTCAGATTTCGGCGCCGCAGGCTTCGATTGCTATGCCCATGCAAGTACATGTGTGTGCCGCTAAAGCGGGCGTGGATATGCTGACGCGAACCTTAGCGTTAGAGTGGGGCTGTGAGGGGCTGAGAATTAATTCGATTATGCCAGGCCCCATAGCAAACACTGAAGGCTTTAATCGCCTTGCACCCAGCGCCGCATTACAGCAGAAGGTTGCCCAATCCGTTCCATTAAAACGCAACGGCGCAGGTCAGGATATCGCCAATGCAGCGTTATTCTTAGGCTCCGAATTGGCGTCTTATATTACGGGAGTTGTGCTGCCAGTTGATGGAGGTTGGTCACTTGGCGGCGCCAGTATTGCGATGACAGAGCTTGGCGAATTGGCCGCAAAAATGTAGTTTGGTTTTAGATGTTTGATATTCAAAATCGAGAACTTTGATTTTATATAGATTAAGTAGGTAATGATCCATGGCTAATGCATTACAAGAGCAGCTACTCAAAGCAGGGCTTGCCAGTAAACAAAAGGTTCGCGACGTTAAGACCCAAAAACGCCGTGACAAAAAATCCCGAATTGATGATGGCTCCAGTGCTTTTAAGCAAGAAGTGGCCGAGCAAAAACGGCTGCAGGCGGAAAAAGATAAAGCGCTAAATGAGCAACGTTTTGCAGAGGCATCAGAGCGTGGGCAGGTGCGTGGTTTAATCACTGAGTTCACTAAGTCTGCGATTAAGATCCCAACTTATGCCGAAGTGAAGTTTAACTATACCCTTGATAATAAAATCTATTCTTTATACATAGATGAAAAACTACAGGCAGAATTGCTCAAAGGGCAGTTAGGCATAGTGCGCTACGAAGATAAGAGTTACTTAGTACCACATAAGTTAGCCGAGCGAGTGAAACTGCTGGTGCCGCAGTGGTGTGGTTATCTGTGGCAACAGGATGAATCTAAAGCTGTGGTGGTTGAAGATGATCCCTATGCTGATTATGCGATCCCAGATGATTTAATGTGGTAATAAGCACAAGCCTGTGAGCTAACGCTGCGACAATCCTGTGGTAAAGCTTATAAAATAGAGACCCTTAAGTTCAAGCTTAAGGGTTTTTTTATGGGTTGAATTTATACTTTGCTCACGTACCTCCATATTATTCGCGGCTGTATTTGTAATGAGATTGTTTTCTACAGTGAACTGGTATAAATTAAAACAACTGTTTTAATCCTACGTTTAAGAGTCTACCAATGAACCCTTATCAAGCCCCGTTAACGGATATGCGTTTCCTACTGGAACAGGTATTTGATGCCCCAAACACTTGGGCACAATTGCCTGAGATTGCTGAAATGGTCGATATCGACACGGCCAATGCCATTCTTGAAGAAGCAGCCAAGATCAGCAGTGAGTTGATCCATCCGCTGAACCGGACGGGCGATGAGCAGGGCGTGTTACATCAAGATAATCAAGTGATTACTCCTGATGGCTACAAAGCCGTTTATGAACAGTATTCGCAGGGCGGTTGGATTGGCTTGTGTGGCGATCCTGAGTTTGGTGGCATGGGCATGCCAAAGATGCTGGGGATCTTAGTCGACGAAATGGCTTACAGTGCCTGTAATGCGTTTACGCTTTATGGCTCGTTAACTGCGGGTGCAGCTTTATGTATCAATGCCCACGGCAGTGAAGATTTAAAGCAAGCTTATTTGCCTAAGTTATATTCCGGCGAATGGGCGGGTGCTATGGATATGACAGAGCCGCAAGCGGGTTCTGATCTGCGTAATATTCGTACTCGAGCTTTACCGCAGGATGATGGTAGTTATGCCATCACGGGCAGCAAGATTTTTATCACGGGTGGCGATCACGATTTAACTGAAAACGTCATCCACTTAGTGCTTGCCAAGCTACCGGATAGCAAAGGGATTTCACTCTTCCTAGTGCCTAAAATATCGGTAAATACCGATGGCAGCTTAGCGAATGCGAATGGCGTATCTGTGGGTTCTATCGAGCACAAGATGGGCCTTAAAGGTTCAGCAACGTGTGTGATGAACTTTGATAATGCTCAAGGTTTCTTGATTGGTGAACCCAATCGCGGTCTCGTGTGCATGTTCACTATGATGAACTACGAGCGTTTAGCGATTGGTATTCAAGGGCTGGGCAGTGCTCAGGCGGCGTATCAGATGGCAGCCGATTATGCTAAAGAGCGTAATCAAGGCGTAGCCGCTGGCGGCTCGCCGACGGGCAGTGAATCTGATCCTATTATCGTCCACGGCGATGTGCGCCGTATGTTGTTGACCATTCGAGCGATGACAGAAGCGGGCCGTGCTTTGTCTGTGTTTACTGGACAACAGCTAGATTTGGCCAAATATGCCCAAGATGAAGTTAAAGCCAAAGCAGCGCGTTATGTGGGTTTATTAACGCCGGTCGCTAAAGCCTTTTTAACCGATCGCGGTCTTGATGCGACGATCATGGCGCAGCAAGTTTTTGGTGGACATGGTTATATTCGTGAAACGGGTATTGAGCAATTAGTCCGTGACACCCGTATCGCACAGATTTATGAAGGCACCAATGGCATTCAAGCCATCGATTTCCTCGGCCGTAAAGTCACGGGCGATAATCTTGCTGCATTAAATGAATTTGTCGCTGACTTGAAAGCACAAATGCGTGCATTTACTCACGTTGATGCGGTGAAAGTGGCGGCAGTATGTGCACGTTTAGATGCATTAGTCATAGTCGCTGAGTCGATCAATGAGCACAAAGTCGCTCAACCTGCGCTTATCAATGCCTGCGCGGTCGACTTCTTAGATGCCTTTGGTTACACCCTGTATGGTTTCTACTGGTTGGCTATGGTCGATAAAGTCGCTGATCATGAAGATAAAGCGTTCGCCGAGCAGAAAGCCTATTTAGCTAAGTTCTATTTTGATAAGTTACTGCCTAAAGCGGATTACCATATCGCTCAAGTCAGAACCGGTGATGCGACCACTATGGCGATGCCTGCAGAGTTGTTTTAACAAGGCTGTGATGGATTCGTTTAAATAAAAACGAAATAAAAACGAGAAAAGCACTGATGACTCAGTGCTTTTTTGTTTTATATCATGCTATTTCTACTTGGCAGTATTTAATCTTGGACCTAGTGAGCTGCGGTACTAAGCGCTGCTGTGGTGGGGGATGGCACTTGCAGCACTGAAATCAATTGCTTGAGAAACTCGGCATTAAACGATGGTTTATGCTGATGTTTAAGCTCGGGACTCATGCCATTCTCAAGCACCACAAACAGGGTGTCACTGTGCTCAGGCAAACGGATAAACCCCGCTAAGTTAGACACGCCTTGCATCGAGCCTGTTTTAGCAAAAATTTGCTGTTTCAGCGGCGGCTTGTTGTAACCCATGCGATACCTTAAGGTGCCGCTTATTCCTGCTTGCGGCAGACTGGTTATTAACGGGCTAAAGCGGCTGTCCTTATGGATGAGTGCCAATACCGCCGCTAACTGCTGGGCATTGAGCAAGTTATAGCGTGACAGCCCTGAACCATCGACAATGTTAGCGTTACTCAGATCGACGCCTAACTCCGTTAAAATCCGCTGCATGGCTGCCGCGCCATTAGTAAAGCTACCTTGGGCATTGAAATAACTTTTGCCAAGCTGTTTAAACAGGCTATCAGCAATCAAATTATCCGACTTGAGCAGCATAGTATCGAGCAATTCAGGCAGAGGCGCCGAGCTATGGCTGGCAATCAGTTTCGCCTTTTTGGGCAAGCTAGTGCCGAGCTTAACTTTACCCGCCAGTGACATCTCGCCTTTGAGCAGCGAGATGAGGTTATCTTGGGCAAATTTGAACGGATCGCTGACTGCAATTGCCAGTCCAATCGCTTCACCGCCCGGATAACAACCACGCAGATGATAGTTGTTTTGGCCTAGTCGCACCAAATCGAGCTGGCAAAATTCACGACTCGCCTTGGGATCAAATACCGCATCGCTGCTGACTTTTACCCCATAACTCCCCGTGCGCAGGCTCACCTGCGATGGTTTATTGGCCGTGCTGGGGTTGAACTGACCATAGACGCAGTTCTGATTGATAATGTAACTCGACACAGGCGCGGCAAAACAAATGCCTAAGTCATCCCAAACCCAACCAGGGGCTTGCATTTGCTCTTGTTTATCGCCGAGCAAATACAGATGTCCATCAATGCGATTAATGCCTTGTTTCACGAGACTGGCAAAAATGGCCTTGAGATCGGCTTGAGTGAACGTCGGATCGCCACTAAAACGTAAATAAGCGCTGCCGGCGATATGGCCCTTGCGTATTGGTGCGTTCGTCCATAATTCAGTGACATAACGAAAATCAGGCCCAAGCTGAGCCATGGCGCTCACAGCGGTGAGTAGCTTTTGCGTGCTGGCGGGAATAAACAGCGTCTCGGCCTGTTGGCTAAAGATCACTTGATTGCTCGACATGTCCATCGCCAGCAGTGCAATTTGCGAGTGCCGAGGGCTGATTTTGCTGACCGCTTGGCTGAGCGAAGTGGTTTGGGTCTCTATCGCTCCAGCGTCGATTTGCTCAGCGCGGGCGATATTGTGGCTCGTCGCTAGGAGTAGGCTGGCATACAGAGTGGTTTTCAGTAACGTTTCCATGTTAGCGATTGGCCATTTTTATTAAGAACATCATGGGCCTGCAGGTTAAGTTCGATACAATGTGGGGCTAATCCTCACTGCTGCCGTCATCCTTTTCCATCAAGCGATATAAACGTAGGGTAACAAACAATACCAGTCCGATAAACAGTGGCAGGATCAGTAATCCCAACTGAGCTTTAAAATGGAAAATACCCCAAGCAAACAGCAGTGTCAGCGCTAACGTCAGCAGAATTTTTTTGTTCATGGTCTTCGTCTTTTATCGTGTTGGTTTAATCGCAAATAGGCGTTTTAGTTTACGCTAAATCACTGGGTTCGGGGTAAACGAAATAGGTTTGAAGATTATTTTGTGATTTGGCCGACATTTTAGCGGATCTTCAGTAAAACCTGCGATGGTTGGTATGGGCTCGTCGCGTTAAACATCACTTAATTCAGGAACTGTCCGATTAATATAGAACCGTTAATATTCACACTTTTACATTGCCCTTAACATGATATGTGTGCCGAAAAAACAGCCCTTAAATGTGGTTGTAATCCTAGCCTAAAAGATGTGATTTTTAGCTAAATAGTGGCGCTACGGCGGGATTACATCGCGTGAGGTCAAATTACCAGCAAAACCGCGAGGTTTAAGGAGGCTTTTGGGAGAAAAGTCTTGCCGAGACGAGGTGAAGTCGGTAATTTCTACCCCTTACGATTTTAGGTTCTTAGGTAACAACTAAACCATGCCACATATTAGTATGCGCGGCTTACCACAAGCGGTCGTTGCAGCGTTCAGCCAAACATTACTGCAGTCATTGGCGGATATATGTAAAGGTAATGCAGAGAGTTTCACGTTAGATTGGATCCCAAGCATCAGTTTTCGAAATGGAAAAATTGATCAACGCTTCGTCCAAGTTGAGTTACTCTGGTTCCCTAAGGACCCTGATATCCATCTTAAAGTAGAACAAACGATCAGGCAGGCAGTGACAGAGGCCTATCCAGAGTTAACACATATTGCTGTGATGTTTTTATCATTGAACCCCAGTGCTTCCTATCGGGGTGGTCAGCATGATTAAAGGAGGATGCCTTGCTAGATAAGCTTGGTGGAATAGCCGTTCAACCCGAGGCTTTAACGTGGTTGCTCACGCCATGCCGTTTCAAGGCAGAATTACTCGCTCGTATCGCGAGCGCCAAGCACAGTATTTATATTGCGGCGCTGTATTTAGAAGATGACGAAGCTGGCCGTGAAGTATTACAAGCGTTGATGGATGCCAAAGCGGCAAATCCAGCGCTTGATGTCAAAGTATTAGTGGACTTTCACCGCGCAAGACGCGGCTTGATTGGCCATAAAGGCGATAGCGGTAACTATTTGATGTACCGCAGAGTGATGGCTGAAGCCGAACATCCCATCGATATCTTAGGTGTCCCCGTTAAGTCCCGTGAATTTATGGGCGTACTGCATCTTAAGGGCTTTATTATCGATGATGCGGTGATCTATAGCGGTGCCAGTCTCAATAATATCTATTTACAACAAAATGATAAGTACCGTTTCGACCGTTATCACTTGATTGAGTCGGCCGAATTAGCCCGCAGTATGCGCGCGATGATCCAGAAAAACATCATTGCTGATCCTGCAGTGTGTTCGTTAACCCAAGACGCTGAACAAGAAGTACTGCCGCCTAAGACGGACATGCGCAGCTTTAAGCTGAGATTGTCTGACGCTGAATATCAGTTTAAGGAAACCCGTGATGGCAATCGCATCACGCCGTTACTTGGGCTAGGCCGCAAGAAAAACTTGCTCAATAAAGTGGTTGTCGCCTTGGTGGAAGAGTCAAAAGACTCGCTGTTTATCTGCACGCCCTATTTTAATCCGCCGTATATTTTAGTGCGCGCCTTAGCTAAGCATTTACGCAATGGCAAACGCATCGACATCGTTGTGGGCGACAAGACGGCTAACGATTTTTATATTCCGCCTGAGCAGGATTTCTCCACCATAGGTGCCTTGCCCTATATGTATGAGCAATCATTGCGTAAGTTTGCTAAACGCCAACAGTGGGCGATTGATAATGGACAGCTGAATATCCACCTGTGGAAACACGGCATCAACAGTTATCACCTCAAGGGTATCAGTGCCGACGGCAATAAGCATTTGATCACAGGCTCTAACCTGAATCCAAGAGCTTGGGCGCTGGATCTTGAGAATGGTTTGTTGATCCAAGATCAAATTGGCTGCTGGAAAGCCCAGTTTGAAGCCGAGCAGACGCATATTCTTGAGCATACGCAGCGGTTATATCACTACAGCCAAGTGGATACCTTGCAGAGTTATCCTGCGCCAGTGAAGAAGATCATGACCCGAATTCGTCGCCTTAAAGCCGACTTTTTACTGCGCCGTATTCTGTAACGCTGGGTTCTATAACACAACGAATTTGCCAACATTTCTGTTTAAGTACAGTTTGTTACCGATTAAAAAAGCCCACATCAATGTGGGCTTTTTTGCTAAATTGCGACAATAGATGTTGCTTAAGCTAAGAATGCTATGACTTCAATTTTTCGGCATTAAATCTATGGTTCTAAATCTATGGTTTTAAATCTAGGATCTTAAATTTAGGGTATTAAATCTGTGGCATCAAATTGTGGTGAGTGTCATTTTGATCTCTGGCGTAATACAAAGACAAAATCACTAACACCACCATGACAGCGCTTAATAAACCTATGCTCAACTGGCCGCCCATAGGCACTAAAGACATAGTCAATGCGGCAAGTCCGGCACCAAAATTTTGTAATCCTCCCAGTAATGCCCCCGCAATTCCTGCTTGACGTGGAAATGGCTCTAAAGCCGCCGAGGTCAGGGTAGGGAACAGCATACCGGCGCCACTGAAGAATAAAATCGATCCAACCAGTAAACTCCAACCGACGACTAAATTGAAAAGCCCCGGGATCAACATGAATAAGGCGCCAGCACCGAGCAGCGCAACACCTTGATAAATAACTCTTCGTGGCTTATTTTGTCGACCTGCAATCAGCGCGCCCAATAAATAGCCTGGAATAGGCGCCACAAAATAACAACTGACCATGAAGGGCGTCAGTCCAAGATATTGGCCATAGAGAACGCCGGCAATGGCTTCAAACGCCGCAATACCCGCAAAGGTCGCGATCAAAGAAAACAAGTAAGCTCGAAATGCTCTATGGCGCAGGACATGCCGATAGGATGCGATAACGGCTTGATGTTCCCGCTGCGCCTTAGGTAATGACTCTTTAAAGGCGAATATCAATAACAGCCAGACCACGGCACCGAATCCTGCTAACACCCAGTACACGGCTTGCCAGCCAAAATAAGCTGCACTGGCGCTACCGATAAATGGTGCCAGTAAAGGTAAAAACACTACGGCCATTGATACATAGCTATTAAATTTCACCAGTCGGTCGCCAAAGTAATGATCGCGGGGAATACTTCGGCACAATGCGCCCGCGCTGGCTGTGCCTAGTCCTTGAATAAGGCTCGCGACAATCAGTTGGTTAAAGCTTGTGGCGTTAGCCGCAAACACTGCACCTATAATAAAAATTGCGATACCCACGACGAGTGGCATTTTACGGCCAACGCGGTCTGACACTGGGCCATATACAAATTGAAAAATTCCGTAGGAGAGTAAGTAACAAGCCATCACTGCTTGTAGCTGACTAGCGTCTACATTGAGCCCGAGTGCAATTTGCGGAAGGGCAGGCACAAAAATCGTCTGCGCCATTTGGCCGCAGGCGACCATAAAGACAATCATTAACAGTAAACTAGACTGACTCGCCGCTGGAGCGATATCGTGATGAATAGGAGAGTGTGGCATGCCTGACATGATAGTTCCGAAAAAGGTCACTTAAGGTATTTGCGCGCATCTTACTCCCTAAAAGCGTAACTTCAAGTATCAATCATATTGATTTAACGAAATAAATTTTAATGCGATGCATAAGTTTTTCTCTTCATTTTTAGCTGTAAAGCTAAACTTACGTAGGGTTATTCATCTGTTAACTAGGTCGAGTAATTGCAAATGAATTAATACTCAGATTAACCCCGCACTGCCTATTTTCTTACATGGGAGTTTGCTTAAAAATAGTGGCTATTAAGAGATTGGAGGTAAGCAAGTGGATAAGATGCCTAATACAAGCCACCCTAAAAAAATCATGCTAAAAATATAGATAAGGAACAAATAAAAAAGGAGATAGCGAATCGGCTTATCTCCTTTAATAGTCGCGACTAGCAAGATGCTATTTTTGTAGTTTTTCTATGCCCGTTAAAATCTGATACCCCACTGTCACCCGTGGCGGAACGGGATAATTTTTATTGTCATCCCAAAACCACCGCCTCTGGCGGTGGTGATTGTTCCTTGAGGCTATAGCCTGAATTACGCCCATGCTAAAAGAGACTTCTTATTCACCACAAGTAAGAGGAGACGAAAAGCAT
>NZ_JALBYT010000019.1:0-94906 GCF_022690845.1 Shewanella sp. N2AIL
ATGTCGCATAATCTGTATTAATGATTTGGTAAATCACTAAGTTTTAATTTGGAGCGACATATCGGGTTCGAACCGATGACCTATACCTTGGCAAGGTATCGCTCTACCAACTGAGCTAATGTCGCATAATTATCGCTGTCACATCAGCCTTCAACATTCAAAAAGGTATCGTCTATCTACCTTTATCAACTGAGCTAATGTCGCATAATCTGTATTAATGATTTGGTAAATCACTAAGTTTTAATTTGGAGCGACATATCGGGTTCGAACCGATGACCTATACCTTGGCAAGGTATCGCTCTACCAACTGAGCTAATGTCGCATTTCACATTTTAAGACTGTGACAGTCTAGAATTTGGAGCGACATATCGGGTTCGAACCGATGACCTATACCTTGGCAAGGTATCGCTCTACCAACTGAGCTAATGTCGCTTTTTGTATCGCTGCTACATTTGCCTTCAACATTGACAAAGGTATCGTCTATCAACTGAGCTAATGTCGCCTTTTGTATCGCTGCTACATTTGCCTTCAACATTAACAAAGGTATCGTCTATCAACCTTTATCAACTGACATAATGTCGCATTCAATCTAAATGACCGTACATCTCTGTTCGCATCAAAAAGTTGAGGCCGCATTATATGAAAAATTCATGCGGCTGCAACCCCTTCTTGCATATTTATCTACTGATCGGTCAAATTTTAAATACTTTGCTGCGATAATACTGCAATTCAGCGATCGACTCTTGGATATCCTGCAGGGCTTGGTGAGTGTTTTGCTTCTTAAAGCCCGCCATAGTTTCTGGGCTCCAACGCTTCACTAGCTCTTTAATCGTACTGACATCCACATTGCGGTAGTGGAAATAATCTTCCAGCTCGCGCATATAACGATTTAAGAAGCGTCTATCTTGGCCAATACTGTTACCACACATCGGAGATGCGCCCTTAGGAACATACTGTTCTAAGAAGGCAATCGTCTTAGCCACGGCTTGCGCTTCGGTTTCTTGGCTAGCACGAACGCGGTCAATCAACCCTGACTCACCATGGTGCTTTTGATTCCAATCATCCATAGCGGCCAGCACGTCATCCGATTGATGAATCGCGATAACCGGACCTTGACCGATAATATTGAGTTCTTGATCTGTCACTAACGTGGCAATTTCAATGATCCTGTCGACATCGGGCTCTAACCCTGTCATTTCCAAATCGATCCAAATGAGATTATTTACATCTGCCGTCATAAATCAGCCTTATCATGTCAGTTAGCCTAAATTCAGGCTTTTTTATTCAAGAGCGTGTATCATACTGCTTTTTTCCGACACAAAAAATCACCTAATTGACGAAGACGAATCAGTGAGTAAAAAGAAACCCCTAAGCCAAGGTCAATTACGCCGTATGCGTGCTAATCACGAGAAGCGACTCAATCGTGACAGTGGCGAAAAAAATACGCCAGAGTTACAGGATAGTTCACTGGGGCAAGAACAGCCCGGTACTGTGATTTCTCGTTTTGGCCAACATGCCGACATAGAAACCGAAAGCGGCCAAGTTGTGCGCTGTAATATTCGCCGTGCCGTCACCAGTTTAGTCACTGGCGATAAAGTGCTCGTACGCTTAGCCATTGAGAGCCAAGCCAATAGCGGCATAGCGGGTATTGTTGAAGCCGTTCATCCACGTCGCTCATCACTTACACGCCCAGATTTATACGATGGCGTGAAAATTATCGCCTCGAATATCGACCAAATTTTGATTGTGTCCTCGGTATTACCCAGCTTTACCACCCAGATCATCGACCGTTATTTAGTGGCCGCTGAAGATACTGATATTCCGCCTATCATCATTTTGAATAAAATTGACTTGCTCAACCCCGATGAAGCGCAGGCTATCGATGAAGCGCTACAGCGCTATAAAGATATTGGCTATCCGGTTTATAAGGTCAGCAGTAAGTTAGGTGATGGTATCGATACCATCAAAGACATACTCAAAGATAAAGTCAGCGTATTTGCTGGCCAATCTGGTGTGGGTAAGTCATCGATCATCAATGCCCTATTACCCGATGCCGAACTGGTAATTGGTGATGTTTCCGATAACTCAGGTTTAGGTCAACACACCACCACCACAGCCAAACTGCTGCACTTGCCTAGTGGCGGCGATTTAATCGACTCCCCAGGCGTGCGCGAATTCGCCCTATGGCATCTTCCTGCGCAACGTGTAGGCTGGTGCTTTATCGAGTTTCGCGAGTATCTTGGCGCGTGTAAATTCCGCGATTGTAAACACGGTGACGATCCCGGCTGTGCACTGCAAGAAGCTCTGAGCCAAGGTAAAATCAGCGCAGATCGCTTTAATAATTACCATAAAATTATCGCCAGCTTAGATGAACAACGTCATGCCCGCCATTTCCGTGCGGCCACTGATGAATAACGACTTATTGATAAATAACAACAGTCTCAGCAAAGATTGAGCAGTAAGAAAAGGAATTAAAATTGGATAAAGTCAAAATTGCGCTGCAGTACATGCTGCCGAAACACTTATTATCTCGTTTAGTGGGTAAACTCGCCGCCGCCGAAGCGGGCGCGTTAACCACGGCCGCTATCAAGTGGTTTATCAAGCAATATAAAATTGATATGAGCGAAGCGGCGCAGAGTGAGCCTGAAGCCTATAAAAGCTTTAATGCCTTTTTTACCCGCGCCCTTAAACCCGGTATTCGTCCGTTAGATATGGACGCCGATATCATGGTGCATCCCGTCGATGGTGCCGTAAGCCAATTAGGCCCGATTAAAAACGGCCGCATCTTCCAAGCTAAGGGTCACCACTATTCATCCTTAACCCTGCTTGGCGATCAAGCCGAAGATGCTAAACGCTTCGAAGGCGGTGATTTTGCGACTATCTATCTGGCGCCTAAGGACTATCACCGTATTCACATGCCGATTAAAGGCACGTTATCAAAAATGACTTACGTACCTGGTGAACTGTTTTCGGTGAATCCGTTAACGGCCAGACACGTACCCGGTCTCTTTGCCCGTAACGAACGTGTGGTGGCAATTTTCGAAACCGAATTAGGTCCATTAGCCATGGTATTGGTTGGCGCAACGATTGTTGCCAGTATAGAAACGGTCTGGGCAGGCACAGTCACGCCGCCGACAGGTAAGCAAGTCTTCACTTGGGAATATCCAACCCAAGGCCCCGATGCCATCACCTTAGACAAGGGTGAAGAAATGGGTCGCTTCAAGTTAGGCAGTACTGTGGTGATGTTGTTTGCTAAAGATGCTATCGCGACCTTTGCTGAAGGTGTCGAAGCCGAAGCCGTAACGCGCATGGGACAAGCCTTCGCGAACCTGAAAGACGTTAAGCAAGCGGATTAAGCTTTCTTGAGTTCTGCTAAACCTTCGGGATTAATTGAATTACATTTGGCAGTGCTGCTATTTGGCGGCACGGCTTTGTTTTCTAAATTAATCCCACTCAGTGCCCTCGACATCACCTTCCTACGCTGTATCGTCGCCGCCACTGTGTTAGGTTTGCTGGTCAAACTCAGCCGTAAACGGCTAACGCTGGCCAGCAAACAAGATTATCTGGTCGCCATCGGGCTTGGGGTTATCGTAAGCCTGCATTGGGTCACGTATTTTGCCGCCATGCAGCTCTCGTCGGTCGCCATTGGCATGATTGCGTTTTTCACCTATCCGGTGATGACAGTGATTGCTGAGCCGTTACTGACCGGCAGTAGAATAAAATTACTCGATATGATTAGCGGCGTGTTAGTGCTGATTGGGGTGATATTACTGATCCCTGAGGCCAATTTAGGTAACGACACTACGCTGGGCATTGCCATCGGCATAGTATCCGCCATCTTGTTCACCGCCCGTAACTTATTGCACAAACGCTACTTTTCCCAGTACAGCGGCCCACATGCCATGTTCTACCAAACCTTGGTCGCCGTCGTGTTCCTAATGCCGTGGCACCAAACGGAACTGAACAGCATCTCACTCGAAGTGTGGGGGTTAATTATTTTACTCGGCGTCGTCTTTACCGCCGCGCCCCACGCACTATTTACTTCCGCACTGAGGCAACTCAGCGCCAAAACGGTTGGGCTAGTCTCTTGCTTACAGCCCTTCTATGGCGCCATGTTAGCGCTGATTATTTTGGGTGAAGAGCTCAATCTTAATACCCTAATCGGCGGCACTATCATAGTCGCGACCGCCATCTTCGAAACCCATCAATCGCACCAGTCACAGCGGCGAAAAAAGAACGCCTGAAACATACCAATCTCAACGCAATTTGGCTAATATGGAGCGTCTTTCGCCCCTAAATGTCTTTAGTCCTTATGCCACGTATTTTATTGTTCGTTATTGCTTTTTTCTCATTTTCCGTCCTTGCCAATTCGCCTTTGCAGTTGGACAAACGTCTTGGCATGAACAAGCAAGATCAGCAACAAAATCTCAGCATTGATGAACAAATTAACGACCTAAAAATTAACATAGAGAAACTCGCCGCCAGTGCGACCAGTTTCCAACAAGCGCAGATCGATTTTGAACAACACAAGAAGCGCACCAACCAAGCACTGAAAGAAGCCTACAAACCTCTATCACTGGAAAAAGGCACAGACCTCAGCCAGCAGGCTTCGATGGCCTATATTCGCTTGTCTGAACTTAAAGAAAGCGAATCGACCCTTGGCCGACAAGTTAACGATTTATTACAGCGCCACAATGACTTACCGACAGTAATTGCCAACGCGAGACAAACTGTCGCCCAAAACAAAAAAGCTGAACTCGCCCCGCTTGATACCCCTACGGGTGAGTTACAACAAACTCAACGACTCTTCTTTGAACAAAGCCTTGCGACCAATGAGGCCGAGCTTGCCAGCAGCCAAAAACGCATTGAACTGACGCAGTTGCAATTACAGCTAGTACGCCAACAACTGGTGCAGCAAGAAGCCTTAATTGAAACCATCAACAAGGCGATCAATAAACAACGTCAGCAACAAACCGATGCCACCCTAGCCAAAAACTTAGTCAACACGGACAAAGTCCTCGATCCCATTACCCGCAATATTGCCGACACTAACCAGATTTATGGCCAAAAACTGCAAACCTTAACCTTGCAGATCAATAATGTGGTCGAGCAGCAGGAACAGGCAGAAACCCAATATCAATCCCAAGCCAAACAGTTGGCGAACATCCAAGAACAGATCACTTGGGTCAAAATGAACTCCGCCTTTGGTGAGCGCTTTTTGCAGATGTTGCAATCACTGCCTAAGCCGCCGAACCACGAAAAACTGCAAACCCTGATCGCCGATGCACGCTTAGACAGATACCATTTAGAGCAGCAACAAGCCCTTAATGATCAAGAGTTAGAACAGCCCGGCTTATACAATGAGCAACAGATTAAACTACTGCACTCGCAGCAAAGTTTGATCTCGCAGCTGATGCAAAGCTATGACCAATACTTGAGTGAATTAGGTAAGTTGAAGGTCAACTATCAACAACTGAGTCAGCAACATCTCACCCTTAAAAATACCCTAAACGAGCATTTATTCTGGGTGCCTAATGCTGCCAGTATCAGTAAATTATGGCTGACAGATCTTGAGCGCAGTACGGTTTGGCTAGTGCAGCAAGCGCAGTGGGATGAGCTAGGTAAAGCGTGGGAAGAGCAAAACGATTATTGGTCTTGGTGGATCATATTGCTGGTATTGTGTTTAGTCGTACAGGACTTAATCACGCCTAAATTCAATCGCTTGCTAAATCATTACACCACTTATGTGGGCAATGTGACCCAAGATAAATTCATTTACACCCTCAAGGCACTCGCCTGCAGTGTCAGTTATGCCTTGATAAAACCTTTCCCAGTGATCATGGCGGGATTGATTTTTTATCAATCCGATCGCAACTTTGTGCAAGCAGTGGGCATGGGCATACTGGCGATTGGTTTAGTTTACCTCTTGTATCGCTTCATCTTTATTCTGACGCTCGACAAAGGCGTACTCGTGGGCCATTTCAAACGTCCCTCGAAACTCATTCAAGCCGGACAATCACGACTCAGACACTTTGTGCTGGTCGCCAGTCCATTATTGGGCTTGATGGGCTTTACCGAAGTGCTCGACACCTCACTGGTGCGCAACAGCATAGGCCGTGGTGCCTTTATTGTTTTCTGTATCGTTTTATTCTTGTTATACAAAGATATCTTAATTCTTAGCCGTAAAAACTCGGATGCGAAGAAAGACGGTAAAAACAAAAAACTCATTCAGAAGATCCTCTGGACCTTGTTAATATCTGTGCCTCTTTTAAGTGCAGGATTAGCCTTTAGAGGTTACTACTTCACCGCCTTCCAAATGCTGTTACAACTGCAATTATCGATCGTGCTTGGTCTGGGTTTCTTACTCTTATACCAATTGATCAAACGCTGGATGTTGATTGAACGTCGTCGTATCGCCTTCGACCGCGCCAAGGCAAAACGTGCCGAACGCTTGGCCCAACGGGAGAAAGGCGAAACCCATCATCTCTCCGCCGATGGACTCGATACCTACGAAGAACCCGTGGTCGATCTGGAAACCATTTCGAGCCAATCCCTCGGCCTAGTGCGTTCGCTGTTGTTATTGGCCTTCTTAGCCAGCTTGATTGGTCTGTGGACTCAAACCCACACGGCGCTGTTTTCTTTCCTCGATGGCATTACGCTGTGGACGACCAATACCAGCGTTAATGGCCTAGAACAACAGTTGCCCATTACCATGAAGTCCTTGATGTTTGGGCTGATAGTGGTCGGTTTCTCGCTGATGATTGCCACTAATCTCCCCGGCTTACTTGAGTTGATGATCCTACAAAGACTCGATCTCTCCCCCGGCACAGGGTTTGCGATCACAACCGTCAGTCGTTATCTAGTGGTTTTCCTCGGACTATTAATCGGCTTCTCTAATCTCGGGATGGAATGGTCTAAGTTGCAATGGCTGATTGCCGCACTGTCGCTCGGTTTAGGTTTTGGTTTACAAGAGATTTTCGCCAACTTTATTTCGGGTCTGATCATTTTATTTGAAAAGCCAGTGCGGATTGGCGACACAGTGACGATTCGCGATTTAACGGGAACCGTGAGTAAAATTCAAATTCGGGCGACAACGATTATCGATTGGGATAGAAAGGAAATTATCATCCCGAACAAAGCCTTTATCACAGAGCAGCTGATCAACTGGTCGTTGTCAGATCCTATTACGCGGGTCATTGTTTATGTGTCGGTGGCGCGGGATTCTGATCCCGCCAAAGTCGAAGCGACCCTGTACCAAGCGGTGCAAGAGTGTGAAGATGCACTTGCCAGCCCAGAACCTGAAGTCTGGTTTGCCGGCTTTGGTAAACACACCCAAGATTATGAAGTGCGCGCATATGCCAAAGATATGTCGGCACGTTGGCCACTGCGCCATGATTTACATAAACGAGTGACTAAAAAACTCAAAGAAAACAATCTCGAACTCGCCTATCCGCAGATGGAAATCCATATTAAGAATGGTCAAAGTCGAGAGCAACAAGGCATTATTAGAAGCTAATAGGATCGCAGAACATGCTTATTTTTGCTCACCGCGGCGCCAGCGGTTATCAGGCCGAAAATACCTTAGCCGCCATGGCTAAGGCGTTAGAATTAGGGGCTCAGGCCGTCGAGCTCGATGTGCATAATGTCGAAGGTGAGTTAGTCGTGTTCCACGACCGAAGGCTTGATAATAAAAGCTCGGGCTCTGGCGTGATCCATTTAGTGAGTAAGCATTATCTGGCGAGCATCAATGTGAAAGGCGAACCCATACCAACCTTATGGCAAGTACTTGAGCTGATTGCGGGGCGCTGCATAGTCAATATTGAATTAAAAGGCATTAATACCGTCACGCCGTTAATCGATTTATATCCAAAGGCCTTAAGTCAGCTTGGGTTTACCCAGGAGCAGTTACTGATATCTTCTTTTAATCACCCGTATCTGCGCGAACTTAAACAAGCTTTGCCCGAGGCTTTAGTCGCGCCGCTGCTGGCCAGTATTCCGCTTGATAATGCCGCGGTTGTCAGTGAGCTAAATGCTTACTCGCTACACTTAGATCTCAGCTTTATCAGCCAAGCCTTAGTGGATGACGCCCACAACAGAGGCGCTAAGGTTTATGTTTATACGGTCGATCATAGCGACGATATTCATGCACTTAAGCAGATGGGCGTCGATGGTGTGTTCAGCAATTATCCCGACCGTGCCATGCAAGCCTTAGCTCAAGTGACCACGGCCGATTACTCTGGTTACTTTGAATAACGACAGCCTTGATATCGATATTAAGCTTGGCTATTTCGCTGAGCCCAATAGCCGATAAAAATAAACATGGCCACAATTAACAGAAACATCCAATGGGATGGCATAGCCACTATGTGTCTTGCCACCCAAGGCGTGGCTTTCACGATCAATAGGCCATAGCCAAAGGCATTCACAATAATAAAAACAAATGTTCGCAGCACAAAAGAATGCCCCAACAAATGACGCCTTAGGATACGATTGACATCCGCTGAAAAAACCAAAATAAGACACACCACCATAGCGGTAGCAATATCAAAAGCCCAAGGGCGAAGCATGTTACCCAACTGGGCAATAAGGGCGACTAACTGATCCATAATGACTCAACCTAAAAAGATGCTGCACAATCCCTCGACGTGGCCGCGACAGCACATTGAAAAATAACAATAACCAAGCATAAAGGGAGACGCCATGGGGCACAAGTTACTCTTGCTAACGAAGGCAAATCAACAGTACCGCGATTTGATTGAGGCGCAGAGTCTCCCAGATTTAACGTTACTCGATGATAATCCAGCGGGCATAATTGATGCAGATATTTGGTTAGCCGAACCTAAACTCGCCGCGCCCCTATTACCCCATGCTAAAAATCTGCAATGGTTACAATCAAGCTTTGCAGGCATAGATGCTCTGATGAGCCCAAGGGGCAGAAAAGACTATCAACTCACCAATATTAAAGGCATTTTTGGCCCGCTGATGAGTGAGTTTGTGTTCGGTTATTTACTCGCGCATATCCGTGGCCATGGCTTTTATCGCCAGCAGCAACAGCATAAACAGTGGCAAGTTCAACCACCCATACGTCACACAAGTTTACAGGGAATGCGATTACTCATACTCGGTACTGGCTCAATTGCCCAGCATCTAGCGCAAACCGCAAAACACTTTGGCATGCATGTCACAGGCATTAATAGCAGCGGTAATGCCGTAGAAGGTTTTGATGCCATTGAAGCGATGGCCAATTTAGCCCAGACGTTAACGCAAGCCGATGTGGTGGTGAATTTACTGCCCAGCACTCCGGCAACCCAAAGCCTGCTTAACGCTGATACCTTAGGCAAGCTAAAAGATGATGCTGTGCTGTTTAACGTCGGCCGCGGTGATGCACTCGATCTCGATGCGCTTAATGTCCAGCTTATCGCTAAACCTACTCAACAAGCGATTCTCGATGTTTTTGCTCAAGAACCTTTGCCCAATAGCCATCCCATTTGGGAGCGGGAAAATGCCATCATCACGCCGCATATTTCTGCGCCAAGCCATCCCGCACAAATCGTCGAAATCTTTAGCCAAAACTATCGCCGCTACATTAGCGGTGAGCCACTGCAGAATCGAATCGACTTTAGTAAGGGCTATTGAGTTAGCGCTCAGGAATTAAGTTAGAGAATTGAAATTGGGTCAGAAAAAGCAAAGGCAATAGTCAGACTATTGCCTTTGTTATCTTACGTTTTAGGTGATTACACCCTAAAGCTGCGCTTTAAGAATTGATCAACTAAGACTGAGTGAGAATCCATCTCGCGAGTCACTTCATCGTTCAAGCCGACCATTTCACTGCCAAGTTGATGGCTAGAATGGGTAAATTGCGACACATTCACCACGCTGCGATTCATCTCATTCGCCACGCTCGATTGCTCTTCAACCGCACTAGCAATATGGTGCGTCATATCGGTAATGGTCGAAATGGCTTCACGAATCGTACGTAATGCCGTGCCCGCTAAATCCGCCGTTGAAATACATTGGGACGCGGCAACCACGCCTTGCTGCATGCTGACCACAGCTTTATTGGTCCCCTGCTGCAACAGGTTAATCATGCTTTGGATTTCCTTGGTGGCATCGTGGGTACGTTGCGCCAATGCCCTAACCTCGTCAGCAACAACGGCAAAACCACGGCCTTGCTCACCCGCACGCGCCGCTTCAATCGCGGCATTTAATGCCAGTAGATTCGTCTGACCCGCAATACTCTGAATCACATCTAGCACAGTGCCGATATCTTTACTGTGGGCTTCTAACTCAGTAATAACCTTTGACGTTTGTTGCAATTGCTCCGCCATAGCTTGAATCGAGCTAATAGTACTCGACACCGTTTTATCACTATTGATGGTTTCAGCGGATGCCATTTGCGTGGCACTGGCGGCATCGGCACAATTGGAGGACATATCGCCTAATGTGGCGGTCATCTCCTGCATCGCCGTAGCAACTTGTTCTATTTCAGACAGTTGAGCCTGACTGGTACTCTGGATTTGTTTGCCCTTGGCGGCAGATATTTTGGCTTGTTCAGAAACGTTAAAACAGGAATCCGATGCACGCCCCAGAATCGACTTAAGCTCAGAGGTCTGCATTTGGAGCGCCAAATCAATCGCGCCAAGATCATCAGAGCTTCCACTATAAATATGCGCCATCAAGGGGTTATCGTAGATATGCTTTGCCTTAGCCACGATAGCGTAATAACGACTCAGCACCAGATTACCGCCCACCAGCAATACTAAGATGCTTATCGCTAGGGCAATAAAGCCCATTAAGCCAATTTGCAGAGCAAGGTAAAGCATCGGCAGCATGGCAAGTAGTGCTAGTAATAGCAATTTGGCGGGCATGCTCACTGTACGTTTTAATGCACTAACACTGCCCTTTTTGTTCAACTCTGCATAAGCCGTTTCTGCACGCTTAACCTGCTCGCGGGTGGGTTTGGTGCGTACAGATTGAAACTCGACGACTTTACCATTAACTGAAATCGGGGAGACATAGGCATCAACCCAATAGTGATCGCCATTGGCACAGCGATTTTTCACTATCCCTTTCCAAGGCTCACCTTTTTTGATGCAGCGCCACATATCTTCAAACGCATAGGGAGGCATATCTGGATGACGCACCATGTTGTGGGGCTTGCCTAACATGGCATCGAGTTCAAAACCGGCAACGGTACAAAAGGATTGGTTGGCGTAGGTAATATGACTTTGAGTATCCGTGGTCGACAATAAAATCCAATCCGCTGGATAATCATATTCTCGCTGTGTAACTGGTAGATTAGTTCTCATGAAACCTTATGGATCTTTGATTAATTCTTCGTTATTCATCCATGAGTTATCCATCCGTGAGGCATCATCACCCTGACTCTATATTCCTGAACCTACTTCTAAAACTGCCTAGCAGTGTAATGCTAAAACACATCTAGCATAGACGATAAAACGTGCGCCATGTAACAAAAACGTTAATGTATGAAAATCACTCAAAAATCACGATTGCATTTGATAAGCGTTTTCATTTAGAATTAGCGCAATTCTTCTGGAGACTAATATATGTACGTTTGTCTTTGCCATGCGATCACCGATACGCAAATTAAAAATGCAGTAAGCCAGGGCGATAGCTCGCTTGCTGACGTGAAAAAGCGCTTAGGTGTTGCCGATCAATGTGGCAAGTGTGCAAGAATGGCGGTACAGATCATCCAGAATCAATTAGAGCGTGAGCCTAATTATTACGAAGTCGCGTAAATTGAATCGCGAATAGGGTGGTAAGGGGAACTCGCTAACGAACACACTTTCGACAAGCTAAAACCACGCTGATTCAAGCAAACTCAATCCAGCTAAAGCAAACTCAATCCAAAAAGTCCCGCGACAACAAAGCTTTCTATCCGTCACTTCGTCTTAAATAGTTTTGCCAGTTTAGAGCGTCACTTCGTCTTAAATAATCTTGCCAGTTTAGACTTTAGATATGATGTTTTAATGACAAGCCCCCACTGAACTCCAAGCTCGAAAGCCGCGAATAATTCAATGGGGTTGCAGATCCACTTTCGAGCCAATTCTACTTACGTTTCAATCCTACTTACGTTTCAACAAATAGGCGGCTTCATTAAGCCAAGGCACGGCTTTTTTAATAAAGCGGGGATTGTCGGCCAACACATCTTGGGAGGCTAATACTTCAATGTCAAAGTCATCACTCAGATGCTGTTCAACCCAGGTTGGGGATACGGCGAAAGGAGGGCCAATTAAGGCTTCCTGCGGATAATCTAAGGTCACTAATAAGCCGACACTGCCGCTAGGTAACAAGCTCGCTAGCTGCTTGGCATATTGGGCACGCATGCTCTCTGGCCATGCGATCAACGCGGCGCGATCATAAAATGCTGTCACTTCTTGAGTGATAGCCTTAGGTAAAGTGAAAATATCACCTTGATACAAACTGATCTGCTCAGTGTGATAATGCTGATACTCACCCACGGTCGTTTGCGTCATCTCGAGTTGGTTATCGCTGAAAAATTGCTGCACCGCCAATTCATTCAACTCACAACCTATGACCTGATGCCCTTGTTCGGCCAAGAAACACATATCTAGCGACTTGCCGCATAAGGGCACAAAAACCTGTGTATCTGCGGGTAATCCAAGCTTCTGCCAATACTTAACCAGGAAAGGATTGATGTCTTGCTGATGAAAACCTATTTGTTGCTGGTGCCACTTTTCATGCCAAAAACCGGGTTCCATGGGTTTATCTCTATTCGCTAAAGTTGTCCTTACTCTAATGACATTTTAAAGCGGATGCAAAGCTGCCTGCCATTCGACAAACTCAGCAATGTAAAGACTCACTTACTGATCTAACGTGGCTTGCACTTTACGCAACCAAACACAGTTATCACATTGACATTGACGGCGTGATAAATGGTGCGGGCTTAACGATGAGTCAACAAAATCCACGGCGATCAACAACTGCTGTTTTAACTCGGCAATCGATTTTTCGTTCACGGCCACCAGCTCGTCGTTCTGGTTCATCCAGATACATTCCATGCCCTGATGACAAGTTAAACATTGCTCGTCGCTATCATTAAAAAATACCGCATGTGGGCAATGGGTCACTTCCATTGACTGCAAAATTCGCTTACGCGGATATTCCAATAGCTCGATCAACAAGGCTTTATATTGGGTGGGCATATGCCCTCCTTAGCTGCACTTTGTCTGTAGGTTAATTAACAAAAACTGATTCCATCTCATGTCCCAAAGATTACCTATAGTCGCGAGGATTTAACTTGATGTAAGTCAAAGTCAGTGACGAAATGATCGTATAGGTAAACCGCGCCTGACGCTGATCACTAATGCCGCTCTGAATCCTAAAATAAAGCCAGCCGCTATTTGATTATCGCCCCCGCTTACTGGTTAAATGGACAAAACAAGGAGCACAATTTGCAAACACCTCAGCTGCAGCATTTTTATATTTCTGAAGAGCAATCCATTTACTTGCTCAAAGCCAATGATGCCCGTAAACACAAGGCGTGGATCCGCCTCTGTAAACAGCAGCTGAGCAAGTTAGGTTATACCGATATCGAATTGGTCGGCAAAGGCGCCTACGGTTTCGTGTTTGCGGGTATCAATCAAGCGGGCGATGCCCATGTGTTTAAGTTCTCGCGGATTAATCTGCCGCAACATATTCAAGATAGGCTCGAAGAAGAAGCCTTTATGCTGTCCTTACTCAAGCATCCCAATGTGCCGGGCGCGATCAAATTTGAGCGAGTCGGCAAGCAAGGCATACTCGTGATGGAGCGGGCAAAAGGCGAAGATCTCGACCAACTTTGCCGCCGTATGGGCGCCCTGCCCACAGCTATGGTCATGAGCATCGCCCGCCAACTCGCCGATATCTTGTATTACCTGCGCACGGGCAAGCCCTTAGTGCACGGCGATATCAAACCTTCTAATCTGGTTTACGACATTGAACAGCAACACTTATCGTTGATCGATTGGGGATCGGCGGTGTTTGCCCAGCGAGATGAATATAACAAGCCGGTCGAAGACAATGTGATGGCGTTAATGTCGAGCGATCAACAACATACCAACGCCCGCATGGGCGATGTGTACTTTATCGGCGAAGAGCAACTCAATGGGGCACTCTCCAGCCCGCGCTTTGACGAACAAGGCGTTGCTGCAACTCTGTATGCTCTTGCCTCAGGCCAAGCAAGCCGCTTCGGCGCACAAGTTATCTCGCCCACCAGCATTGGCTTACCAATGGAATTAGCCCGTACCTTAGAGGGCATGCTCAGCACAGATCCTAAGCAGCGCAACATTGCCGGCGATTACTTTTTGAAAAGTATGCGCCACAGCCACAGACTGCATTTACCAGAACTGCCCAAAGCTGAGTTACAGGGTGAAATTCCTGTGTGGGTGCAATCCCGCGACAAAGATGTTGAAACCGTCAGCTACAGCTCGCGTAAGTCCTTTTTGAAGGAACATAACGCCCAAGATCCTATCGCTAAGATGGATGATATTCAGCTCGAAAAATATTACCGCAACTTCCTCGCGGGCATGGGCGATACCGAAAAAGGTTTTATCGCCGCCGTGGGTCGGTTAGCGCAATATCCAATCGTGGGCGGTCTCGCGATCCACTGGCAAGAAACCGGCGTGTTTATCGACTCCAATCTTGCGATTTACGATGCAAAACAAAAAAGTGCCTTAATTATTGCGGTCAACAATATGGTAGATCTGGCGCGGGGAATTAAACGTATCGGGGTGTTTAAGGCCTGTTTCTTTAACGCCAAAGACACGCTGCATATCGAGCGCACAGATATCAGCGAGCCGTTTGTTGCCAGCGCCGATCTGCAATTGCCCTTTGAAGTCGGTGATGTGCCCACCTTAGAAGATAAGTCACGGTTACACTCTTACTTTGAAGACGGTAAAGATCCCGACGAAAACCTCGAATTGCCGGTGGAGATCATGGAAGAATTAGCCCGCATCAACCAAATTCACCACACAGGCTGCATCATTTTTGAGGCACTGCCGAATCACTTGAAAATCCACAGTTACTTGAAGCTGCTCAACCCCCGTAAGCAAGCGGCGTTTCGCGCCAGTCTAGATCGCATCTTGCATCATGTCGGCAAAATCCAAGGCCACGGCGTGTCGGGCTTTATGAAACTACCCTACAAAAACACCCGCCGCTTTACCCATCTAGAGCGTAAAGCCGATCACTTTTATCCGAAAAATCCAAAAGAAATAGGCGCCTAATGGCGCCTATATTCATCAGATTAAATCGGCGATCCCGGCGGTAAGCTTAACGGCTTAGGGATCAGCTTAACCTTGGCATCGGTTAAGCCCGCAGCCAGACCCTGTTGCAACCAAGTATAATGGGCCGCAAGACTTGCATTCGCTCGATTCGACTTCGCTTTCAATTGCTTAATCACAAACTGAGCGCGATCGTTGATCGCAGCCCTCACCTCTGGTGAGGTTTGAGGATTGTGCAGCGTTGCCAGCACTTCATCAATCACCACAGCGTTCACTCGCATCCACACGCCTTCGACCAGCCCAAGCTTGTCCTCTTGATACAAGGTCGCCGCGAATAACTTATCCAGTAATGTCGTCACCGATAACTGCTCGCTATCCGCCATGGATGCTTCGCTGACACGATTCAAACGTTTAGGCATCAATAGCAAGCTCACGGTATAACGGCTAAATACTTCAGCCATACCGAGAGGATCGTTAATTGCGCCTAAACCTGAGTCGAAGGATTCCCGCGTAGCATGATAATTCCCCGCCTTTGGCACTAAACTGTCGAGCAAGATTTGCGGCACAGTTAAACTCGCCGCATCTAAGGTTTTAAGCAGTGCGTCTAAACCCGTTAACTGCAACTGCGGCGCAATATAGCTCCAGCGGCTGCCTTCACCGATAGATTGATAGTTATAGTCAGTGCCGCCAATAAACTTAGCAACCGCATCGATTTGATAACGCGTCAGCAAATAAATTGGCGTAAAGGCATCGGCTAGCTCGCCCAGTGGCTCATTGGGTAACAAGGCTGCACTGGAGAATCCCGCAATCGCCTTAGTGCGAATTTTGTCGAGCTTACCTAGTTGCTCGATCGGATCGTCACCACTATCCCACAAACTGGCATAGGCCTGACTCGCATCCTTTTGGCGAGAATCGGCCTCACCGATATAACGTAAGCCACGTTTCGCCACATCGGCCAGTAAGTCGACTTGCAACGCTTGTTGGGCGCGAGCATCGCCTTGTTCGCTATAGCCATAGGCGATAGCAAAATCATCCCAAGGGCCAACACCTGTAGTGTAAGGCGCTGAAATATCAATATCATTGCCCTTTAGCAGGATTTTCGGATGGGGATAATCCATCACAGAGGCATCCTGATTGGTCGAAGCGGCAAAGTTATGATCAAGCCCTAAGGTATGGCCAACTTCATGGGCAGCCAGTTGGCGAATACGCGCCAGCGACAAGGCTGTCGCCGCTTTCTCGGCCGCCACTCTATCCTGCCAGCCTGCGGTTAAGCCTTTGGCAATCAAGTAATCCTGCCGCACACGCAAGCTGCCGAGCGTGACTTGACCCTTAATGATTTCACCGGTGCGAGGATCGGTCAGTGCAGCGCCATAGGACCAACCCCGCGTCGCCCTGTGCACCCATTGGATCATGTTGTAGCGAATATCCTGCGGATCGGCATCTGCAGGCAATAACTCAACTTTAAAGCCGTTGATAAATCCGGCGCGAGTAAAAGCCGTCTCCCACCAGCGCGCGCCATCGAGCAAGGCAGACCGTATCGGCTCAGGCACACCGGGATCGAGATAATAAGTAATAGGTTTAACGACTTCGCTTGGCGCAGGGCCAGAATGCACTTTCTGTAAACGGTGGCGCAGGATAAAACGCTGCACTAAAGGTTGGTCAAAGGGCGTCGCATAGTCGCGATACTCATCGGACAAATAGCCGCTCATCGGGTGATAAGCCCGCGGCTGATAATCAGTATCAGGCAGCTCAACAAAGGAATAACGCATCCGCACCGACATTAAAGTGCCGTCGGGGGTTACCTGTGCGACCTGCGCGCCTGCGACATCGCCTTTAAAGGTGAGTTGCACATCCACATCGGCGTTTTTCTCAAAGGATTTTATCCCTTTGGGTAGGATGACAGAACGGCTCAGATCCAGCCGATAATTGCCCTGCTCTGTTTGTTGCAATACGGAAGATACGCCGTGTAAATCATTGAGCACCAGATCGTTGATCGCCACCAGATCGGGCTTGCCTTCTATCACTTTGCCCTGCCATAACACAGAATCGGCAAAGGCTTCTGCAACCGCTCTTTGCTCGGCAGCGTCAGTCGTATTAGCACGATATTGGGTATTGAGTTGCTTGAGTAAAATATAGGGGCCTTGGCGTTCAAACTGCACCATGCGGGTCTGACCCAGTTGGCCGCGATCGAGACCAATGTCGTTCGAACCTACGCCCTGCGGCAAACTAGTGACCAAGAGAAAAGGCTGATTTAAGCGATTGACCTCAAGGTATAACTCTCCCTGAGACTCCTCGTAATAGAGATTAAGAAACCCTTTCGCCTCTTGGCTTTGCTTAATGATCTTGGCGCTAGGCGCGGCTGCTGCGACGGTAACGGTGGGAAATCCTAACAGCGCTATGGATAAGGCTAAGGCTAAACTTTGGGGTTTCATCTTTCCTCCTGATACGGCTGGCTGCGTTATTTACCTTAATAAGTCATTGGCATCTTTGATGACTGCTTATCTCAAGCGATTGATTAAAAGTAAATAATGCGAGGCCATCACTGGCCCCGAGCAAATAAATTAACGATTCTGATGCTGATTCTTGTGTTTGATCCAGTGATTTAATGTTTCAAATAATTCGTTGAGCACTATGGGTTTAGTAATGTGGGCATTCATCCCCGCCGCTAAACTCTTTTCCCTATCGCCCGACATGGCATGGGCAGTCATGGCAATAATAGGCAGTTCATCGGCACTAAAACGCTCACGCAGTGCCCTTGCAGCGGTTAACCCGTCCATCACTGGCATTTGAATATCCATTAACACGGCATCAAACGGCCGCGAGTCGATGGTATCCAGCGCCACTTGACCATTGCCGGCAAGCACCACTTCATAGCCTGCACTTTTAAGGAGTTCAGTCGCCACTTGCTGATTGATAAAATTATCTTCCACCAGCAGCACTAAACCTGTGTGTTCGCCGTCTTCAACTTGGACTTCAACCATAGGCTGAACCACATTCAATCTCGGCTCATCGGCAAAGGCGGCAATGATCTCATCGAACAAGCTCGATGCCTTGAAGGGTTTTTGCAGTACGGCAAACACATTGGCGCTATCGACTTCATGCTGCAAGGGCTCTGCCGCATAGGCCGTCATCATAATAATCACCGGTCGTTTCGCTAAGCGGCCTTCGGCGACCATAGTATCTATGGCGCTGACCACATCGCTGCCGTCCATTTCTGGCATCATCCAGTCGAGCAATAGCAGATCGATTGGCGCCCGCGACAGTTTATACAGCGCTTCGGCGCCACTAGCGGCGGTATCGACTTCGAAGTGGAAATCTCGCATCAAGGTCGAATAAATTTGCAGTGCCGTCGGGTTATCGTCAACAACTAAGGTGCGTAGGCTATTGAGTTTTTCCGGCACGACCAAAGGCTCAATCTTAGCGGCTTCGGCAATCTCAAAACTGATGGTAAAGCTAAAGGTACTTCCGACCCCAAGCTCACTCTGCACTTGCATCTTACCGCCCATCATAGACACCAGATGCTTACTGATCGATAAACCTAAGCCAGTGCCACCGTATTTACGGGTGGTCGAACCGTCGGCTTGGGCGAAGGCATCGAACAACTTATCCTGCTGATCTTTACCTATGCCGATACCAGTATCGCGCACCCAGAATTTCAAGGTAATGCGATGATCGCGCTCGCCGACATCTTCACAACCCAGCTCAATTTCGCCAGATTGGGTAAATTTCACCGCATTAGATAACAAGTTAATCAGCACTTGGCCTAAACGCAGTGGATCGCCCTTAAGAATGAGTCCCGCAGTCACTGGGGCATACAAGAGTAACTCAACGCCCTGTTCCTGTGCCTTGAGCGCATTGAGATCAAGGGCGTGATCGAGCACTTTATCCAGCGGGAATGGCACCCGCTCAAGCTCCAACTTACCCGCCTCAATTTTAGAGAAGTCGAGAATATCATTGATGATCCTCAACAGCGATTGCGCCGAGAAACCAGCTTTTTCGAGGTAATCTTTCTGCTGCGCCGTTAACGAGGTGCGCTGTGCCAACTGCAACATACCGATAATGGCATTCATCGGCGTGCGGATCTCATGGCTCATGTTGGCCAAGAATTCACTCTTGTAGAGGTTAGCTAATTCGGCGTCTTGCTTGGCTTCCAAAAGCGCCACTTCGTTACTCTTATGGCGGGTAATATCCTTATGGGTACCGAGCATACGCTTAGGCTGGCCTTCGGCGGTGAACTCCACCACACGGCCACGGGATAACACCCAGTGATAGCCGCCATTTTTACCTAACATACGGAATTCGATTTCGTAAGCGCCGACGGGATCAGCAAGATACTGAGCACGGTATTCCTCGACGCGAATCCGATCGTCGGGATGGGATAATTCATCAATCGTCGACACAAGAGCGGGGAACTCATTGGTTTTGTAACCCAACATAGAATAATAGGCTGGGTTACAAATGATCTGTTCAGAGTCTAAATACCAATCCCACAGGCCATCTTCTACCGCATCCATGGCTAAGTGATAACGCTCTTCGGACAGGCGCAATTGTTCAGCGGATTCGTATTCGCGCGTCACATCACGCCACACGGCAATCAGACCCTGCAATTCGCCGCGGCGATTATAGAAAGGCAGTTTAAGGGTATCGAGCAGCACAGGTTTACCCGCAAGCTCGACCTTTTCTTGGTAGCGCAGCGGCGTGCGATCTTTTAGGACTTGTTCGTCTTCTGCGCGGATACGAATGCCCATTTCTGGCGAGGTCAGATCCTCAGATGATAAACCTATCATCTCGCTCTCTGTGTAACCCAGCATGCGCTCAGCCGCCTTGTTACAACCTAAATAGTTGCCTTCTTTGTCTTTAAAAACAATGGCTTCCGGAATAGAGTCAAGCAAAGATCGCAGCAGCGCATATTCACGCTCACGCCGCTCTGTGGTGTCTTTTAAGCGTTCAGTACGCCGCGCCACTAGCTTATCGAGCCGCTTATTCTGCTCCGCCAAATGGTGGGTATATTGTTTGTTTTCCTCAAAAATCCGACTCACCAGCAAGAACCAAGGTTCCCAGCCGCGGGTGATTTTCTCCGGTGGCTTACGCGGCTCTTGCGAGCAACCCTCAAGGTGCGACAGTAGTCGCGAGGCTGGGCTCACAAAAGATCGACGCGTCTGCCAATGCACTATGGTCACCAACACTGACAGGGCAATAACCACCAAAATAAAGGTCAGCTGCAGTTTTTCCCACGAGTCTTGGAATAGGTCGTCTTCATCCTGCAAATACAGTAAACGCCATGGCGCGTTATGCAGTGCAACCGAGTGAATGTAATAGCCGTTGCGGATGATGCCGTCGTGGGCATCGAACAATTCCGACTCAGGCAAAGAATGCAGCTCAGAGGGAATACGTTGGCTGATGTGATAGACCCGATTGATATCTGAGCTATCAAAATCGCTGTGGGATAAAATATTGTTCTGTTGGTCGAGCAAAATCACAGTGCCCGGCATCTTAAAGTAGACCCGAATTTGCCGCGCTAACGAGGCAAGCGTCATGTCCAAGTTGATTGAACCAATGAACTCATCGTCCAAATAAACAGGCACACCTAAAGTGGTCAATAAACCTTTGCCGGTGGAGTCCACATAGGCTTCGCTCCAAAACACACTGCGCTGCGGGTTCATGGCTGGGGTGGCGTATTGGAACTGTTTCTTGTTGAGTAATTCGTCCCTAAAACGTTGATCGTCATTCGACCAAGGGAAATAGGACATGATCCTACGTTTCGACAGGTAATAGATCGCCGAGGCTTTCGGGGCGGCTTCTTTGGCGACGGGGAATGACAGTGACAACTCAAACAACATCTCAAGCTCTTGATAGAACTTGTCGTCGCGGCCGTCGAGGGAACCCGCACCAGTAATCCTACCCATGTTGGTAAAGGGCTCACCGCTCTGGGCATAGCTAGGTTCTAAGGTAAAATACTGGCCGCTTTCGTTGAATTTACCGTATTGGGGTAAGCGTTCTTTACGTACGAGTTCGCCCAAACGTAAATGATCCACAGCAACGTTGCGTAAGCTTTTTACCGCTCTAATGCTCGACTCGAGTAGCAAATCGATTTGCAAAACATGGCGCTGAACCTGTTCTTCACGCTGTTCCATCTGCTGCGCTTTTTGGCGGTCGAAAAACATCCATGCGGTCAACAAAGACATGACGATAACGCCAATGTACGTATAAAAAACGGCACGGTTGTAGTTCTTCTGGATCGGCGATTTTAGTTGCAGATCCGGCTCACTCGATTTCATCCACTACCCTTGATTGCAGCGCTTGATTTCAGCCAACGGCGGCAAAAGCTATGAGCTCCATATAGTAGCAGGAAGAAACTACCAATCACATAAAATAATTGCTGGAAAAAGGCTACTCATACCACTGATAAGTCGATTAAAAATCTACTACTCTATAAAACTAAGGCCTCAATATCTGAGGCCTTAATGATTACTCTAAAATAAACCGACACTCTTTAGAGATGCTCTTCGGCGTATTCCGCTAAGCGTGAACGCACTACGCCATTGAGATACACGTTGGCGCTGCCTTCAAAGTCTTTAAAGCGTTCAACAATGTAGGTTAAACCTGAGGTTACTGCGGTTAAGTAGTTAGAGTCGATTTGCGCTAAGTTACCGCAACAAATCAGCTTTGTGCCCTCGCCCATACGGGTGATCATGGTTTTGATCTGCGAGGCGGTGAGGTTTTGACATTCATCCAGTAGCACTATGGAGTTTTGGATTGAACGCCCGCGCATAAAGTTGATCGACTTAAACTGAATGTTAGCCTTCTCCATAATGTAGTTCATGCTGCCCGTGGGATTAACATCATTCTTGTGCAGCACTTCGAGCGTGTCAGTAATGGCGGCCAGCCACGGCATCATCTTCTCCTCTTCGGTGCCGGGCAAGAAGCCGATAGATTCGGCGATTTCTGGGGTGTTACGGGTGACGATCACTTTGTCGTAGCGATTACGCTCGACCACCAGTTCCAATGCCGCGGCCATGGCGAGCAAGGTTTTACCGCAACCGGCGGGGCCAGTTAAGATCACCAGATCGATATCGGGATCGAGCAATGCTTGCAGCGCCATGCCTTGATAGACGTTTTTAGGTTTAACGCCCCACGCTTCGAGGTTTTTCACTCGCTCACGGCCAAGATCTAAAATGTGCAGATGGGTGTCTGTGCGCTCGGTAACGCGACCGCAAAAATCCGACTCAGTGTCGATAAGGTATTGGTTGATGTAAAAATTATCATTTTCGAGATTTTTGAGCGGCACTTCATGCACTGTGTGTCTACCGTGACGCTCGGTGGAGACCTTATTCAAGTGTTCCCAAAAATTACCTTCGAACTGGTAAAAACCTTTGCTGAGGAAGCGAATATCATCGATCAACTGGTCGGTTCGATAATCCTCAACCAATTGAATACCTGCACCTTTGGCTTTAAGGCGCATATTGATATCTTTGGTGACTAAGACAACGGTACGGGGATGATGCAGATTTTGCAGATGTAGGGCGGTGTTGATAATGCGATTGTCGTTTCCATCTCCCGGCAGGGCGCCTAAGGTAAAATCGACAAGGTGATCAGGGAAGATTGAGAGCGAACCGACGGCATCGGCATGACCCTCTCGGCTGGGTAAAGGGACACCATTGATAATCTGTTCTGGGGTAGTTTCACCGCCTAGGGTATCTTCCAATGCCCTAATGGCAACTCTAGCATCGCGACTCACGTCACTCTTTCGATCTTTAATCTGGTCCAACTCTTCTAGCACTGTCATCGGAATGACCACATCGTGCTCTTTAAACGAATAGATCGCCAAAGGTTCATGTAGTAACACATTGGTATCCAGTACAAACAACTTTCTGTCGTCTTGTTCCATGGCGCCTCCAGAGTGCTTCATAAAAGTTTAAACACACTTTTGAGTCTCAATAAAAGTTAACCAACTCCTATTACTGGCAAAGCATATGGCAAAGAATGATCATAAGGTTCAAGTTGATAGCAATTTACTCGCACTTAAACCTTAAGTTGATATTGGCACCAAACTCACGAGATAACAATACAGCAACCATTGTTTACCATACAGACTCGAGGCAGTGTATAACCGCGGATGTGACATTAGCGTGACAATTTCATGTACTGGCACGACAATTTTGTCGCTTGTACAATTTGTAATCTAGCACTCTGGGAATTAGGCTCTAACGGGTGAGAGGGCGATTTAAATATCACGAGTATTGGTATAACATACGCGCCCTTTGTTAGAGTCCGCCTAGAAATGAGAATTTAAGATGCCGTTCGCCTTAGGTCAACGTTGGATAAGTGATACCGAGTCAGAGCTTGGTTTAGGAACTGTGGTTCAAGTAGAAGGCCGTATGGTCACTGTTTTATTCCCTGCCACGGGTGAGAATCGCATGTTCTCCCGAGCAGAAGCCCCTCTGACACGCGTTATATACAATCCCGGCGATTCGGTTGAAAGCCATGAAGGCTGGAGCCTTGCGGTCAGTGAATTGACCGAGAAAGACGGGATAGTGATCTATCACGGCATTCACAGTGAGACAGGCGAGCAAGCTACACTGCGTGAAACCCTGCTGAACCACAATATTCGTTTCAATAAACCCCAAGACCGTTTATTCGCCGGCCAAATCGATCGTCTCGACCGTTTTGGTGTGCGTTATCAGTGCCAAATGTTGCGCCACAAACTGGCCTCATCGGATTTGCTTGGTCTGCAAGGTCCACGCGTTGGACTTATTCCGCATCAAATGTGGATTGCCCATGAAGTCGGTCGTCGCTATGCGCCGCGTGTACTGCTGGCCGACGAAGTGGGCTTAGGTAAAACCATTGAAGCGGGTCTGATTATTCACCAACAACTGCTGACTGGCCGCGCCGAACGCATCCTGATTATCGTGCCAGATACTCTGCGCCATCAGTGGTTAGTGGAAATGCTGCGCCGCTTTAATCTGCGTTTTTCGGTATTCGATGAAGACCGTTGTGTGGAAGCCTATGCCGATCACGACAATCCTTTTTATACAGAACAATTAGTGATTTGTTCACTCGAATTACTGCGTAAGAAAAAACGTCTCGATCAAGCCCTAGATGCCGATTGGGATCTGTTAGTGGTTGACGAAGCTCACCACTTAGAATGGACCGAAGAAGCGCCAAGCCGCGCCTATCAAGTGGTTGAAGCATTAAGCGAAGTGATCCCAGGCGTTTTGCTATTAACCGCAACGCCGGATCAACTTGGCCATGAAAGTCACTTCGCCCGTTTGCGTCTGCTCGATCCGGATCGTTTCTACGATTACGATGCTTTCTTAGCTGAAGAAGACAGTTATAAAGACGTCGCCATTGCCGCCGAAGCCTTAGCTGGCAACGCTAAATTACCCGATGCCGCCATCAACAGCTTGACCGAATTACTGGGCGAAAAAGACATCAGCCCAAGTATTCGTTTAATCCAAGCCGACGGTATTGATGCCGAAATACAACAGGCCGCCCGTAGCGAATTACTGCAAGAATTACTTGACCGTCACGGTACTGGCCGCGTGTTATACCGAAACAGCCGCGCCTCGGTAAAAGGCTTTCCAAAGCGTTTCTTTAACGCTTACCCACACGCCATGCCAGATCAATATCAAACAGCCGCACGCGTCAGCGGCATGATGGGCGGACACAAGTCATTAGAGGCGAAAGCGGCGCAAGCCCTGAGTCCTGAAAAACTGTATCAAGAATTTGAAGATAACAGCGCCAGTTGGTGGAAGTTCGATCCCCGTGTGGATTGGTTAATCGAGTTCTTAAAATCACACCGCAGCAAAAAAGTGCTGATCATCGCCAGCCAAGCGGAAACCGCCCTGAGCTTAGAAGAAGCCCTGCGCACCCGCGAAGGGATTCAAGCGACGGTATTCCACGAAGGCATGTCGATTATCGAGCGCGATAAAGCCGGCGCTTACTTTGCCCAAGAGGAAGGCGGCGCACAGGCGTTGATCTGTTCTGAAATTGGTTCTGAAGGCCGTAACTTCCAGTTTGCCAGTCACTTAGTACTATTCGATCTGCCGCTAAACCCAGATCTATTGGAACAGCGCATCGGTCGTTTAGACCGTATCGGCCAGAAAAATGATATCCAAATTCACTTGCCGTACCTTGAAGACACCGCCCAAGAACGTTTGATGCAGTGGTATCACCAAGGGCTAAATGCCTTCGAACTGACTTGTCCGAGTGGCCATGTGCTTTACAGTGAATTTGCCGAAGATCTGTTAAACGTGCTTGTGGTTGATGACAGCGACGAGCTGACAAACCTGCTCAATCACACCCAGAGCCGTTATAAAGAACTCAAGCACGCCATGGAGCAAGGCCGCGACAAGCTGCTGGAAATCAACTCACACGGCGGCGAGAAGGCAATGGCTATCGTCCAACGCCTCGCCCAGAATGATGGTGATACCCATTTGATCGGTTCAGTGATCCGTCTGTGGGATATTATCGGTGTCGATCAAGAAGATAAGGGTGAAAACTCGATCATTCTGCGCCCGAGCGAGCACATGATGTTCCCAACCTACCCTGGCTTGCCAGAAGATGGCGTGACTGTGACCTTCGACCGTGACACAGCGTTATCTCGCGATGATATTGCGCTGATCACCCAAGAGCATCCACTGGTGCAAACGGGGCTAGATCTGATCACAGGTTCTGAAACCGGCACCACCAGCGTCGCGATACTGAAGAATAAAGCCCTACCTGCTGGTACCTTATTCTTAGAACTCATCTACATGGCCGATGCTTCTGCACCTAAGTCGAGCCAGTTGTATCGTTATTTACCACCAACACCCATTCGCGTGTTGCTGGATAAAAACGGTAACGATCTGTCGGCTAAAGTGGATTACGCCAGTTTCGATAAGCAATTGAGCGCGGTGAATCGTCATATTGGCGGCAAGTTAGTCACCGCATCTCAGCCAATTCTGCATCCGTTATTTGCTAAGGGTGAGGAATATGCTCAAGTGGTTGTCGATGAAATGGTCGCCCAAGCCAGAGATAAAATGACTCAGCAACTGAGCGCAGAGCTAAGTCGTTTAGAGTCACTTAAGGCGGTAAACCCCAATATTCGTGAGGAAGAATTGGAGTACCTGCGCAATCAGATGCAAGAGTTAAACACTTATCTGGATGCCAGCCAGTTACAACTCGATGCGATCCGTATGGTGCTCGTCAGCCACGTATAGGCCCGAGCTAAACCACAGGTTTCCATCAATTAGCCCAGCCAAAGCGCTGGGCTTTTTTATGCCCTGTGGCTTTCGATTCAAAGTGGTTTTCTATAATAAGCGGCTTTTGATGCTCAGCGGCGTCACTTCAACTGTCTTGGTTATCCGAAATAATGAGGCATGACCCTTTGGCGAGGAAAGTTCACTTTTTGGTAATTGTTCAGGTTATACTCAAGCACTGATGAATTTATGAGACTACACAGGTGGTTATCAATTCTATGGCACGCATTATTTCGCTTCTCTTTTGCCTCCTACTTGGTTTCACTTCCATCTCTTCCCGCGCGGCAGACCCAGCAACCGCTGCGCCAACGCCAGCCGAAGTCAGTGCTAAAAAATTAAATAACCGCTATTTACCCGAGAATGAAGTCAAACAAATCACCATAGACAATCAGCCCTACGATTTGTTAGTACGGCCATGGGAAGGGAAAAAGAAACTCGGTGCGGCAATCATTCTGCCCGCTACCAACGGCACCGCAGACGCGCCGGGATTGATGGCGTTTGTTCGTCGTAATATCAATCCAGCCGGTTGGGCCAGCTTAAGTTTAACCCCGCCAACTGAGCTGCCTGCGGCCAATTTTGCCACCGCCGCCACCGAAGTCACCTCGCCCGGCGCCGCGCAGTTAAGCTCACCGTCCAACAAACCTAGCCCTAAAATCAAGCCCGAAGATAACAGCAAACATCTGCAAGAGCAGGAAGACTTTCTGGTCCAAAGCATGTCGCAATTAGATACGGTCGGCGCAGACTATGCGGGCAAACGCATTTTGATCACCGCCGACCAAAGCGCAGGATTATTGATTAGCCTATTGAGCCAAAAGAAGATTGCCGATCCCGATGTGCTGATCGTCATCAATCCCTATCGTGAGGACGAAAAGCTCAACCAAGCACTCGCGGAGCAATTAGCGAAACTCACGCTGCCGATTTTAGATATCCAATCGCCGGACGGTCATCCCGCCTCATTAGAAACGGCCGCGAATCGTAAGATTTTAGCCGTGACCTTAAAAAGTCCTAACTACCGCCAAACCAGCTTAGCGCTCAATTTAGATAACGAGAGCGCATGGCAGAATTGCTTAAATGCGATTAAAGGCTTTTCCGCCCGCATGAGCGGCGCGCAGTAACAACGGCGATTTAAGCTAATTCAGACAAAATAGCATTACCAGCCCGACTGACGATATTGGTAAGGTTTCTGCGGATCTTTCAGCTGACGCGCCGCCGCTATCTTGCAATTTTTGCCTAACAATAACCGAATCTGACTAATAGACTCACGGCAAAGCAGGCTACGCACCGAAGCCGTCCAACTACGGTTAATGCTGAGTTTGATGGCCGCTGCTGCATCCGGTGAGGTTTGCATCAGTTGCTGCGCCAATTGTTGCGCCGCTTCCATCGGCGTCTCGCTCACTTGCGTCACGAGTCCTAAGGTCAGCGCTTCATTGCTCTCAAGCACTTTTGCCGTCAGGCTCAGCAGCATGGCTTGATCCTTAGGCATGATTTGCCTTAACGCGACCAACCCCGCCATATCGGGCACGAGTCCCCATTTCGCTTCCATAATCGATAACTTACAGTCATGGCTAGCGATGCGCACATCTGCGCCCAAGGCGATTTGCATACCGCCGCCATAGCAACAGCCTTCAAGTACGGCAATCACAGGTACGGGCAAGCGTTGCCAACCTAATGACACCCGCTGGGCCAAGTTCGCATTCCCCGGTAAACCCTTAAACAGTAACTTAACCGCCTGCATGGGTGCCGACATCACGCTTTTGACATCGAGTCCAGAGCTAAAATTGCCACCCGCCCCCGAGAGGATCACCGCTCGCACCCCACGATTGGATTTGATCTTTTTAATCGCACGGTCGAGCTCACTAAACATTAAATAATTAATCGCATTCATTTTTTCAGGACGATTAAGCAACACATAGGCGATGCCATCATCGATTTTGACTTGTACACTTTGGCCACTCATGAAATATTCCGTTACTGGTCAGTCCAGAATAAATGTTAACACGTTTGGAATAATTCACTAAAAGATATAACATGAGCCTGTTTTTTGACTTGAGTCAAAATATTGCCAATTCAAACATGGACTGAAGGCAACTTATGTTAGGCTGTCGCCACTACGTGCGGTAATCCTAATGTATCTTTCGATGAGATAGACTTATCGAACTCGGCAATGAAGTTACCTCGCCGCCAACATCGACACTTATGTAGCACTGTACTTGCCGCTAAGGATAAAGCCGCAAACAAATGGACTCAGTCGTCCGTTTTTATGCGCTACATCCTTGTTATTTGCTAAAAATTAGCCTGCTCGATTTAAGATTTTGCATCATGTGATTCAATAATGAGTCAAATTTTAATGTCAGCGAAAAAACGAAATTAATCAATAATATCTATAAGTTACATCTAGAAGATATAAATCAGACTTGCCCGAAGAACGCAATTCGTCAGTCGGACCTGAAAAATAAGTGTTATCTTCAATTAATGGGCAAATAAGGATCACTAGTCAGCATGTCAATATCTGTACTCATCTGTGACGATTCCGCCATGGCGCGTAAGCAAATGGCCCGCACGCTCCCAAAAGAGTGGGATGTGGAAATTACTTATGCGACCAATGGTGCCGAAGGCCTTGATGCTATCCGAGCCGGAAAAGGCGAAGTGGTATTTCTCGATCTCAACATGCCAGTGATGGACGGTTATGAAGTACTGCAAACCGTGCAGCAGCAGGATCTCCCCGCGCTGATCATTGTGGTCTCTGGCGACATTCAAATCAAAGCTCACGAGCGAGTCAAAGCCTTAGGCGCATTAGATTTTATTCAAAAACCCGTTAGCGCCGATGCCATCAGCAACATTTTGCAAGATTACGGCATCTTAACCCTGACGCAGAAAGATATCGCCGACGAAGTCCCGATGATCAAAGTCGACATGCGTGACGCTTGCCAAGAAATTGCCAACGTCGCCATGGGACGCGCCGCCGATCTGTTAGCTAAGTTACTCGATGTATTCGTGTTGCTGCCCATCCCCAATGTGAACGTGCTTGAGGTGAGTGAGTTGACCATGGCACTCAAAGCCACGGAAGAAAGCTCGACCGTATCGGCACTTTGCCAAGGTTTTATTGGGGCGGGGATTGCGGGTGAAGCCCTGCTCTTGTTCCATGATTCCAGCTTTAAGGACATGGCAAAGCTGATGGGATTAGCCAATCCTGAAGATAAAAATACTGAGATAGAAGTCCTGATCGATACTGGAAACGTGCTAATCGGCGCCTTCCTTAACGGTATTTCTGAACAGCTCGACATGAAATTTAGTCAGGCTCACCCTGTCGTGCTAGGACGGCACTGCACGGTTAACGATCTGATCCATGATAATTCAGAGAAATGGCAGCGAACTTTGGCTATGGAGATCAACTATCGGATTGAAGATCATAATATTCAATGCGATTTGTTACTGCTCTTCACCGAGGATTCTATCCCCACGCTTAGCTATAAACTCGGCTATTTACTCGATTAACCAGTTGGATTTTATCCTATGTCAAATGACCAAAGCGCAATGAACGAACTACACTGGCTCATCGATATGGTGCAAACCATAGAGGTGGGATTAGTGGTATTAGATCGCCATTACAATATCCAGCTGTGGAACGGTTTTATGGAGAATCACAGCGGTGTTTCCCCAAATTCGATCAAAGGTCAAAACCTGTTTACCCGCTTCCCCGATCTGCCCGCCACTTGGTTAAAGCAGAAAATGGAATCGGTTTTTATGCTTAAAAACCGTGCCTTTATCAGCTGGGAACAAAGGCCGTACGTTTTCCAATTTAAAAACTACCGCCCGATCACGGGCCGTGCTGACTACATGTACCAAAACGTGACCTTGTTGCCACTGGCATCGCTCACGGGACAAGTGACCCATATCAGCGTGATTATTTATGACGTGACTGATATCGCCATCAACAAGTTACAACTTAAAGCAGCCAACGAGCAACTCGAGCGCCTAAGCCAAACCGATGGCCTGACTCAGCTGCATAACCGTCGCCATTGGCAAGAATGTTTAGACCATGAGTACGATATATATGCCCGCTACTCAGGCATGGCAAGTTTAGTGATGATAGATATCGATAACTTTAAACATATCAACGACAGCTATGGTCATGTTGCGGGTGATAAAGTGATCCAGCATATCGCCCACTTACTCAGCCAATCCCTGCGTGAGACCGATTGCGCCGGACGTTATGGCGGCGAAGAATTTGCAGTCGTATTGCCCAAAACCAGCGGCGCCGATGCCATGTATTTCACCGAGCGACTCAGGGAAAAAATCGCCGCATCCGTCATTCTGTATGAAAGCCTGAAGATCTCTGTGACTGTGAGTTTAGGTGTGTGCGAAATTGGTTCCCACATCACCAGCAGCTCAAGCTGGATTTCTTGCTCCGATAAAGCGCTGTACGAAGCAAAGCAAAAAGGCCGTAATTGCAGCGTTTTGCATACCAGTACAAGTGTGAATAAAACGACCCAAGACTAACATATCAAACCAATAAAAATGCCCATCATAGATGGGCATTTTTATTTAAAACGGTACAGATTAGATATTCACGTACGAATTAATGAGGGAAACCATCATCTTCGTCGTCTTCATCTTCTTCGTCATCCATTTCATCACCGACGAAATAGGTGCCCCAACCGTCATATTCCACTTTCTGTTTTACCGCTAATTGCAGCAGTTGTTCTGCGGCTTTATCCAGTAATTCAACTTCTAGTTTGTGGTGCGCGACAGCATCGAAACAGAAAATAATTGAACCATCTTCCAGTTCCATTTCTTCAGCGTCGTTTACCTCAAAACCTAATTTAAAGGCATCTACTGCGGCTTTTTCGAGACGATCGAAATTGGTCGATGAAAAGTGATGCTCAATAATATATTCCGCATCAGGCTCTGAGCCATCGTCAAGCAGGGCTTGCACTATGTCACGATTCTCTGCAAGTTGGGCTTTTAACTGACTTTCAATAGACATGGATTTGTCTCCGTTAAGGTAAATCTGGCTCAAATTGGCATTATACCCAAACAACCTGAAGATGCAGGATTCAGCGGGAATTTAACGCACTTTAGGCAAGGCGGTTATTTGCAGACCTAGCGGGCTAAGTTAAAAATAACTAACTCAGCATAAAGTGCGTTAAAACCCGCCGGGACGGAGCGCCTAGGGCACTCCATTTCCGTGTTGCATCAATTCAAAAGGTGACCGACATTCTTTCATTGATGCACCTTGAATTGAAGCACCCTAGGCGCTCTGAAACTCGTATCTTCAGGTAGCTTGGGTATATTATACGTCATCACTCGCGAGAGTTTTACCCATAAGTGCTGCCGCCTCTTGATTTATCTCAGCAAATCTCGCCGACATGCTGGCATGAATTTGCGCAGAGAAGTTTTTCACATCGGCTTTATCTAAACCTGCGGTCGGCACAGGTGCCATCATATCGATAATGACTACACCGTTATTCCAGCGATTGAGCTTAATGTGGCTTTGGCACGAGGCCAATACCGGCACAACAGGCACTCCCGCCGCAATCGCAGTATGGAAAGCGCCCGCTTTAAAAGGTAACAAACCGCGCCCACGTGAACGTGTCCCTTCAGGGAAAATCCACACAGACAAATTCTTCTGTTTAATTTTTTCCACGGTTTTCGCCATAGTATCAAAGGCACTATGACGGTTTTTACGGTCGATCAGAATATTTCCTGACAACCAATAGATTTGACCGAATAATGGCATCCACGCCAAACTCTTCTTGCCCAAACTCACAGTGCCTTTAGGTACCGCTGTCGTGTGAGTGAAAAGATCGAAGTTATTCTGATGATTTGCGAGGAAAATATAGGGGCCATCCTGCACATCTTTATGTCGACGTACAATCACTTTGATCCCAAGGATCGGAGCGACCGATGAGAAGATCTTGGCGAACATATGTACATTGTCGCGGTGCCGAGGTCTTAATAAACACACTAAGCCACCAAAAATAAAGGCAAGCAACAATGACACCGCCAACAGCATTGATCTGACGATTAAAAGCACGATTTACTCCGACTATAAAAGTGGCGACAGTATATCCACCATGGCTTTGGGACTCAATATATTGTTTACATCTGTAAGCTGACTTGCTAACAAGCAAGCAAAAAAGCCCATCGATATACTGAAAATCCAGTGTATCTATGGGCTTTTATATCAATATTTATCTAAGCGTGGTGCTTTGGCAGGATTTCAGATCCCGTTGCCTGAGGCGTAACTTTAGCTAACACTAAACGGATCACTAAGGCACTCACGGCCAAAGTCGCGACAATCGCCGCACCGCTGGGCAGATCTAACGTCGCCGACAGGACTAATCCTAAAACATAGCCCAACAAACCGACGAGGTAAGCGTAAAATAACCGACCTTTACCGCGGTACTTGTTCAGTGCTAAAGCGGGCAATATCAAGGTACTGAACACCAGATAAACGCCAACTAATTCAACCGACAAGGTAATGACCAGCGCAAATAGCAGATAAAACCCTGCACCATCCAACATCTGGGGACGCAGGAATATCGCCAATAACACCAGTGAATACACCACTGCCGGCAAAATCAGTTGTGACCAACTCACCCACAGGATCTGACCTGACATCAATTGCTTTAACAGCTCGGCGCCGTGTGGATCGTTCGCCAGCAGCAACATAGCCGCTACCGCAGACAACACATAAAAGCAGCCAATCATTGCCTCCAACTCACCCGCCATCCGCTTAGATAACCAAGCGATAAACCCTGCGCCCGCGAGGGCAAACAGCGCTGGCATCCACACATTAGCAAACGGCATGTCTTCTAATCTGTGGTCCATGTGAGCGACAATCGCGCCTAAGGCGGCAACTTGCGCTATCGCTAAATCGATAAAGATGATGCCACGCTTAAGTACTTGTCTCCCAAGTACAATATGCGTCGACAACACTAAGATCCCCGCTGCCAATGCAGGCAACAGAATCGACATCAGTTCAAGATCAAACATAGGTTTATTTCACTCCATTTAAGAGGGAAATCACGCTGTCATAAAGGCTAAATAAATCTTGGCTCTTATCGTTGCCCCCCACAGACATAGGCAGCATCACCACGGGCAAGTGCGCTTTTTCACCCAGCCATTTCGCACCGCGCTCGTCCTGATAAGAGGCCACGACCACCGCCAGAATATCCCCTTGTTCAGCGCGCGTCAGCAGACTCGCTAAATGGCCGCTAGTCGGAGCCAAACCCGGTTTAGGCTCTAAATCTGCCACTTGCTCGATACCAATCCAGTTGAATAAGTATCTGAAGCTTGAGTGGTAAGCGATCACTTTTTTACCTTGTAATCCCTTAGCTTGCTCTTCCCAACGCGGGACTGCGGCTTGCCAGCGAGTGGTAAAATCTGCCAGTGACTTTTGATAATCGACCGCGCCAGCAGGATCTAACTGAGTCAGCTTAGCACTCAGTGCCGTGGCGACTTTTAACAGCCGCGTCGGGTCGAAATGAATATGTGGATTGCCTTGGGCATGCACATCACCCATGCTGCGATCGACACTGGCCAGCTTATCTAAGGTCTCGATTTGATCGGCGGCGAAAAATAAGCCTTGATCGGTCGAGCGCACATTCGCGTTTGCCGACTTCATTTGCAGCATAGGCAACCAACCGACTTCAAGATCGGCACCAGCGCAGACCACAAGATCCGCCTGACGCATTTTGGCGATCAAACTCGGACGCGCCTGCACTTGGTGCGGGTCCTGCAATGCCGTTGTTGCCGAATAGATGCTCGCCGTAGGAGCCAGCTCCTTCGCTAATGCCGCATATTCAGGTTCACAGGCAAACACGTTCAGTTCGGCGTGGGCCAAACCGGTATAAGTGACAGATAAGGCCACTGCGGCCAATTTAGCTAAATTAGAATTGATGCGCACCGTGAGCCCCCAGAGACATAATGTATTGAATTGTGAAGATGTTATCGTCTTCAATTCCGTCGAAGTTAGTACCCTTTTGATTGGTATACTGGAAACGAACCGTCGAGAAATGGCTAGAATGCCAAGCCAAACTCACCTCAGATTCTTTCAACTTCTGCCCATGGAAATGATCGCCATGGAGCTCTTGCGTATCCGCTTCACCATAACGCACACCCGCTGACCAGCTCGGCGTAAATTGGTACACACTGCTCAGATACCAACCTTGGTGGTAATCTTGGCTCGGCGCATCCTCAGGATGCAGATCGACAGGGGTAAAATCGCTCACCCGATAATACTCGCCGCTCACAGTAAGATTCTGATATTTGTAGTTACCGTTAGGCGCCCACTTATAAACAAAATCAGCACCATAGGTATTTTTACCTGTGTACGATGCGGCGTGGCTATGACCTGCGTGCTCATCACCATGGTCATGCTCATCTTCATGCTCGCCTTCTTCATGGGCAGTCACTTGGCCATTCTCGTTACGCAGGTAACTTAAACCCGCTTGCCATGAGCTGTTATCGCCTATGTCGCCACCGATTTTTGAGTACAAGGTATAAACGCCGACCTTCTTAAACTCACGTTCACCATGCTCATCGGCGGCACGTAAACTGTCGCCCTTAAAGGCTTCAACGCCCATAGTCCAATACAAGTCAGTTGGTGCTACATAGTTGAAACGTATACCATCATCAAAATAATGGCCGCCTAAAAATGCACGGTAAACCACAGGACGGTCGGTGAAAGAATCTGTGTGTAAATGTTGGTTATTGAGGTAACCAATGTCCGATAGGAAACGACCACCGCGGATAGAAAAGCCAGCTGGCATCGCCATGGTTTGAATGAAGGCTTCTTCAAGATTCAGCTCAGTGTCACCGTCATGCATCTCAACCACAGCAGTGACTTTACCGTAAAACATATCATCGATATTGGCGCTCAGGGCCAGCTCAGTCTCACCTAAACCAAAGCCATCCGGGCTCTCGGCTAATGGACGCTCACCCGTTTGATAGTAACCATTTAATACGGCGCTGATCGCTGGGTTAGTGAGGCTCGAATCTTCAGCCAATAGGCTAGGCGAAACAAACGCACACGCCAAAGCCACCAAAGAAATTCGGGTATTTAAAACAGTCATGATATCTCCAAAATACAACTAGCACTCGACGACTAATATAAAGTCATCAAGAAATACAATAAGTTAAAATGTTTGAGTTGATTTAGAGCGTGGCAGGAGGTGCACGACTGCGATAAACACTGACGTGTTCAGAAATGGAGGGGGGTAAAACAAATTCGACCACATCGAAATGCTGCACGCCTAAATTGAACGTCAGCGGTTGGGTCAATAAAATCTTGTTGAGCTGGTGCTGATGGAAGCACAGGGTACAGTGGGTCTTAGCCCCATCGTCAAGATGAGTCACACTATGGGCTGAGGCGGCAAAAGACAGCAATATCAAGATGGCCGAAAGCCATATCGAAATCGTGCGTCTAATGTGACGTTTAAGTCTCACTCAGTCGTCCCCATAGTTAAAAAGTTGCATAAGTCTATGTCAGGGCCATAGCAAGTTGCAATAAGGTAATCACTTTGCAAAAGGTTACAAGATATTTGAAGTAGGTAATTTTAGCGGCAACTTGCCTCGTACATAACGGCGAAACCTTACGGGAGTGCTGGTAAAAGAGTGCATTTAAGATTAGCTTAAGTGAGTGTAACTATAGTGTATTTAGTTTTTATGTCAGCGAGCACAACGGCGAAATTGAGCTCGATATGGCGTCCGTTTTTAACCACCAAAAGGCAACTCTCATGCTAGCATTTTTTCGTGAAAACTTAGGGCTTATCTTAGGGATAGTGATTTTCAGCGTGGTGATATTTGGTGGAATTTATTACGTTGAGCATTCCTTAGCGGCCCAAGAACAAGTCGTTCAGTAAACCAGGAGTCACACTCTGTGGCGGTAATTCACCTGGGTAAACTCCTTCTTCGCTATACCTTGAGCGCCCGCTAAAGGCGCTCGAATCATTTCTGCCTCAGCAGATTGTCTTATTGCTTTGTTATCGGTACTTCTGTCTTTGGTCACTATCATCGACGGGTTCCGGCGCTTCAATGGTGATCACTTGGTCCATAAAGTGACTCACGAACAACAACATCAGCGAAAAAATCATCACAGGGATCGCAAAGTGCCGCACTGAGGCATCAAAATAACTGTATCCCGCCGTAAACACACTCAAATAAAAGCCTAATAACTTAAGCTTAGCCAATGTTGGGCTACGGCCTAACCAAGCGGTGCAGTGAGGACAACGCACTTGGGCGTCAAAACCTTTGCCTCTTTGTTGGGTGATGTCACTGACCTTGATGTACTGATTACAATGGGAACACAACATGAAAACACGATTCCTAAATAGCGATGCGCAAGTTTACCAGATCCCTGCCAGAGTGCGGCCTGCAAATGCTGATAAAAGGCTAATCTTGTCGAAAATGCAGGGAAAACCACGAGCCCAGCAGTAAGCCAAATACACCCTTGCTACAAAAAACCTTAGCTCCGAAGCAAATTTCACTCGACGACGTTTTACAGTCAATCCGGCAGCCACTATCATACTCAAACATATTTCTATTTAAGATCACACCTATGCATCGCTACCTCGCTCTAGTGTTTGCCCTATTTATTCCATTGTTAAGCCTTTCATCTCCAACGCAAGCCGAACCTGTCGCAGTAACCGATAATACATCAACCACACCTGTGGCGGTCAAAGCCGAACTGGCTATGTTGCAACAGGCTATCGATACCGATATCCATAAACTAAAACATGCCAAAGGTGAGTTGAAAACGATTGTCGAATATCGCATTCAAAACAAAACCTTACAGTTACGTAATAAGATTAAAGATCTGCTCGAAGCAACACCGATCGACAGTGCTTTTCTGCAGCCATTGATCCAAGGGCAATTGAACTACATCCAACAGATTGATAGCTATATCGATGACAACATTGATAAATTAGAGCAGCAATTAGGCTCAGGTAAAGATGATGCGATTCTGCTCGATATCTCTAAGCGCGAATTAGACAAAGACACCTATTACAAACAACAACTCGAGACACTCAATTGGCTCGAACAAGTTGGCCAAGATGTTAGCGAAGCACAAGAGTCCCTGCTGCAAATCTTGATTGCGCGTGCAGATATGCTAGAAAGTTTAGTGACTTACACCCAGCAGCAACTGCAAGCCGCGGTCGATACCGCAACCAATGCCGGTAAAGATGTCACGTCGGCGCAAACTAGCCATGTGATGATGCTAAAGGAACGTTTGGCCCAAAATAGCCAAAGCTTAAATATCGACATCAACTTACTCGATGCTTTAGGCCAAGACACCGCCGCGCTGAAAAAGACCTTGTTCAGTGTGTCAGGCGATATTACTCAGGACGTGTTGAGCTTTGATGTGGCCTCGAGCTTAGTCGAGCAGTGGCTGAATACAGCGCAGGAACAAGCGATAAATCATGGCCCTACCGTCGTGTTTAAGTTGTTTGTATTCTGCTTGATCTTAATTATCGCGGGTCTAGCCGGCAAGTTAGCCAAACAGATAGTGAAGAATACCGTTAGCAATTCTAAGTTGAATTTGAGCAAGTTATTACAAGACTTCTTCACCTCGCTATCAGGCAAAGCCGTCTTTACCATAGGACTCTTGGTCGCCCTGTCCCAGCTTGGGATCGAACTTGGGCCGCTACTCGCAGGCTTTGGTATTGCGGGTGTGATTATTGGTTTTGCCCTGCAAGATACCCTGTCGAATTTTGCCTCTGGCATGATGATCTTAATTTATCGTCCCTACGATGTGGGTGATTTAATCAACGCCGCTGGCGTCACGGGTCGAGTAAGCCACATGAGTCTGGTCTCGACTACGATTAAAACCATGGATAACCAACGTCTTATTATTCCTAACAATAAGATTTGGGGCGACACTATTAACAACATCACGGCCGAGCACCAACGTCGAGTGGATATGACATTTGGTATTGGTTACAGCGACAATATCGAACATGCTGAAGCGATTCTCAAATCCATCGTCGAGGCGCATCCAAAGGTGCAAGCACTGCCAGCGCCAACGATTAAACTGCATCTGCTGGGGGAATCTTCGGTCGACTTTATCGTGCGCCCTTGGGCGAAACCGGAAGATTATTGGGAAGTGTATTGGGACATTACCCGTGAAGTGAAAATGCGTTTCGACGCCGAAGGGATCAGCATTCCGTTCCCGCAGCGCGATGTGCATATCTATCAAACCACGAAGTAACCTTTCTAAAACTAGCGCTAAAACCTTAAACCAGCCAAAGCGTTAAACCAGCATTAGCACGTTAAACCAGAGTCAAAGGGCGTAGCAGCAAGCTCGCCCTTTTTTATCTCTGCAGCGCTTTTGCATCTAAGCGTGAGTTTTCATTGAAATGTTAGTTTTGAATCTAAACGTTAGCCTAAACCGACTATCTCACCTTTGGCATCAATATCGATTTTCAAGTAACCCGGCTTAAGCCCAAGGCCTGGCATAGTCATCACATTCCCCACTAAGGCAGTTATAAATCCCGCTCCCGCATGTAACACTAACTCTCGCACTGGCACCACAAAATCCTTAGGAACACCCTTTAAGCTAGGATCGTGGCTAATGGATAACGGCGTTTTGGCCATACACAGGGGCAAATGTCCATAGCCAAGGGCAGTCAGTTTCTGTACCTGTTGTTTCGCCTCGATAGAAAGACTCACGCCTGCAGCGCCATAACCCACTTCGGCTAAGGTGGACAACTTAGCCTCTAATGACGCTTCATCTGGATATAACAGTTTGAACTGACTCTCAGTTTCAGCGGCGCGAACCACAGTTTGTGCTAAGGCGATAGCGCCCGCCTCCCCTTGGCTGAAGGCATCGCTAATTTCACAGCCAAAGGCGGCACTCGCGTTGACAGCTTCGATTAGCCATTGCAACTCAGCATCGGAATCAGTGGCGAAACGATTAATGGCAACCACCACAGGAATGCCATAACGCGCCACATTGTTGATATGCCAGTTTAAATTTGCAAAGCCCGCTTCGAGTCGAGCCTGATCTGGGGCATTGATGTTTGTCGCATTGATGTTTGGCACATGGATATTTGATACATTGCTATCCACCTCAGTTGCCAAGCCACTATTGGCCTTCAGCGCTTTTAAAGTCGTCACCAACACCGCGGCAGCTGGCGCCTGACCCGATTGACGAACCTTGATATTACAGAACTTTTCAAAGCCCATATCCGAGCCAAAACCACCTTCAGTCACCACAAAATCCGCCAGCCTGAGGGCGATATCATCGGCAATGATCGACGAGTTACCGTGGGCAATATTGGCAAAGGGTCCCGAATGGATCAGACAAGGCGAGCCATTTAAGGTCTGCATTAACGTCGGTTTTATCGCATCGGCCATGATGGCCGTCATCGCCCCAGCCACACCTAAGTCTTCGGCGGTAATCACTTGCCCTTGGGTATTTAAGGCCAGCACTAAACGACCGATCCGCGCCCGCATATCCGCCAAATCATGGCTTAAGGCTAAAATCGCCATCAACTCAGAGGCGGCAGTAATATCAAAACTAGATCCGTACTCCGGGCCGTTATTATCGCCTAAGCCCACATGAATTTGCCTAAGGCAGCGATCATTATGATCGACCACTCGGTGCCAGCGGATCTCGTTGGGAGCTATATCCAAAAACGCTTGTCCAGATTGCGCTTCAAATTCTGTTTTACCTAAGCGCGCCTCGTGGAATAGCCGCGCCGCAATCGCCGCGGCCCCTAAATTGTGGGCACTACTGACGGCATGAATGTCACCCGTGAGATGTAAGTTCATCTCCTGCATGGGCACCACTTGCGCATAACCGCCACCCGCAGCACCGCCTTTCACCCCAAACACAGGTCCCATGCTGGGCTGACGAATACAAGCACAGGCCTTTTGGCCTATGGCATTTAACGATTGCGTTAAGCCAATGCTCGTCACCGTTTTACCTTCGCCGTGGGGCGTAGGCGTAACTGCGGTGACGATAATCAATTTACCTTTGCGTTGCCCCGCTAAACGCTGCAACACGCTAAGCTCCACCTTGGCTTTAGTGTGACCAAATAGCATCATCTCTTCGGGTAACAGGCCTAAGTCGGCGCCCAGTTCGGTGATGTTTTTAAGGCTTGCGCGACTCGAAATATCCATATCTGTCAGCATGCGTCGATTTCTCCCTTTCAGATACGCTTTGGTTTAGTATGAGGGGTTGCTAAGCACAACACTCATTGAATAGGGCGGATATTAGGTGATTGGCTTTAAGATATATAGCCATCGAAAGGGTTAATGAGCGATTCCTTAATCTGTATCAAATATTTTGCCCTGCGCCCTATAAATCCAAAGCACACAGTCCCAAAGAGGAACAGCATGAGCGAGTCCCATTTTACTTTTTCTGAATTTGTTGCTGGTTTCTGGCGAATGGAAAGCTGGGACATGACGCCCATGCAGCGCCTTAGCCTGATTGAGCAATACCTAGAACTAGGCGTGACCACTATGGATCACGCTGATATTTATGGCCAATATCAATGCGAAACCTTGTTTGGCGAGGCATTAGCCTTAAAGCCTGCACTGCGCCAACAGATGCAAATTGTCAGTAAGTGCGGTATTAAACCCGCGTTTGCCTGCCGCCCTGAGCGCTACGTTAATCACTACGACACCTCCTGCAAGCATATTATTGCCAGCGTCGAGCATTCCCTTAAACAGCTCAATACCGACTATTTAGATCTGCTGCTGATCCACAGACCCGATCCCCTGATGGACGCTGATGCGGTCGCCGAGGCATTTAAGATCCTCAAGCAAGCAGGTAAAGTGCAGCATTTTGGCGTATCGAACTTCACCAATGCACAGTTTTCCTTGCTGCAATCGCGCTTGGATGCTCCTTTAGTCACTAATCAAGTGGAACTCTCGCCACTAGCGATGAGCACCCTACACGACGGTACGCTCGATTTGTGCCAGCAACGTCGTATTCGGCCTATGGCTTGGTCGTGCTTAGCGGGCGGAAAGATTTTTGAAACCACTAATCCACAGGCAGTTCGCTTGCATCAAACCCTCAAGCTCATCGCCGAGCAAGTGGGAGCCCAAGATATCAGCCAAGTGATTTATGCCTGGGTTCGTATGCTACCAAGCCGACCGGTGCCGCTTATCGGCAGTGGCAATATCGAGCGGATAAAGCGTGCCGTTGCCTCCAATGAGATCCAGCTCGATCGCCAGCAATGGTTCAGTATTTGGCAGGCATCTATGGGTCACAGCGTACCTTAATTTTTACCTCCCAAACGCAACAACCATAAACAACAACGACGCCAGAAGGCGCCATTGTTGTATGCATTATTGAGTGCGATTTAAAACTGCACATCGCCACTTAAATGCGGGCGACGGCCTTTGCTGTCACGTAATTCAAATACCATATTATCGGTGTTCTGCTCATAGCCAAACCCGACATCGGCAGGCATCAACAGTGGCAGTTTAAAGGTCACATCCACAGTAAATGGACGATCGCCAATACTTGGCATCAACTCCGCCAAACAACGGGCCTTAGACCACATACCATGGGCGAGCACGCGATCAAAACCAAAACGCTTTGAGAGCACAGGATGCAAGTGGATCAAATTATAGTCGCCAGACGCCTTAGCATAACGACGGCCTAAATCTTCACTCAAGCGCCAGCTTTGCGGCGTTTCCCACGCCATATCAATGGCTTTAGGTGGACGAACCCGACGTCCAGCAACATCGATACGATATAAATAGGTGGATAGCGATTCCCAAACGAGTTCTTCACCCACAAACGCCTTAGACACAAATTCAAACTCTAAGCCTGAATCAGTCTCACGGCTTGTGGTCAAGGCGCACTCGAGGGAGAAAGTCTCGTCAACCGTCACTGGGCGATACACTTGAATGCGGTTCTTGAGGTGGATCATCCCAAGCAGCGGGAAAGTGATGCCATCGTGGGTAAAAATCACCGCATGCAGGCGAAATGCCATCACATAGAGATAGGTTGGCGGCAGCACTTTACCGTCAAATTGAAAACCACACACCTGCGCGTATTGGCTTACTTTAGTTTCAGACACAGTCACATGCGGCGCGGTCACCTTAATATGGGGCAGCGGTTGCTGATCCCAACCCGGCTTACGGCCAAAGAAGATCTTGCGATAAAGAGAAAACAGCGACGGCATCGCGTTCAATTCAACACAATATGCATTATTCAAGTCTGAGTACCTTTTAATTAACTATCCCTTGGCACATAAATGCATTGCCATAAATTACCCCGCACAGACGAGTAACGTCTGCTCAATCAAGTTGATAACGAGTGTAAAACAGGCAGCGCTGCGTCTTAATAAGGGCTGATGCTGACTCACCGAATGGATAGCTATAGAGTCAGGTTTGTCGAAAACGGCGTGATTATAACCCAGAGGACAGAGTTCTGTGTATCCCTAAGTTTAGTAGGAATAATTACTACCAATAAAATCAATAGATTAAAATATCACGATGTAAATCTGTCCATCTCGATTCGGCAATAACATCTCCTGAGTGCGAAAAATTTACGTCTGTGCCACACTATCGTTCCACTCTCTTTAACCTAGTTATCACGTGCAAGATAAGAATTTCGACAAGCTCGCGCAAAAATTTGCGAAAAACATTTATGGTACGCCTAAAGGCGACATTCGTGCCGCCGTACTGTGGCGCGACCTCGCACCTGCGCTAGCAAAACTGGGGAATAGAAAACTCAGAGTATTAGATGCAGGCGGTGGTTTTGGTTACTTTAGCCAAAAATTGGCCCGCCTCGGCCACGAAGTGGTGCTGTGCGATATCTCAGCGGAGATGTTGGCGCAAGCGCAAGAACAGATAGATGCATCGCCTGAACCATTAGCTATCCAGCTCATCCATGCGCCTATTCAAGCACTATCGGTCGAGCACCATGGCTATTTCGATATCATATTGTGCCATGCCGTCGTCGAATGGTTAACGGATGCTAAGCCCACTATGGCGGGCCTACTCACTATGCTTAAACCCGCGGGAATATTCTCTTTGATGTTTTACAACAAAGAAGCCATGCGCTTTCATGCCTTAGTGTCGGGCAATTTCGATTACGTCGCCGCAGATTTAAAAGTAAAGAAGAAAGTACAGCTAACACCCACTCATCCACTTTATATTCAAGAGGTTAAAGAGTGGTTTAGCGATTGGCAAATGTCACTCATCAGCCAGTCCGGCGTGCGGGTGATCCACGACTATTTGAAAAAGAGTCAGCCAGTGGATTTCGATTATCAAAAACTACTGAAAATGGAGCTCGAGTATTCGCAACGCGAGCCCTACATTTCGCTGGGTCGATATGTACACTTTTTAGGGCAGAGTCCTGCAGGTTAAATGCGCATCGCTCTAAGCACTGCGACCTAAACGATTACTGGCAAGTCTGTTTCCAGCAGGCGCTCACTTTGGCGCCTGCTTGCTCTAGCAGTTGCACCACACTTTTATCCCCCACAACATGACCCGCGCCAACCACTACAAATAATGGTGAAGTTATTTCAGTCGAGCCCATTAACTTTATAATGCCGTCGGCCATCACATGGTTTCGCCGCCAGAGGATTTTCTCTAGCATCTCAGTGTCGCCCTCGCCGCCCATTTGCTCCTGCATTATGCTATCAAGCTCAGCTTCATTACCTGAGCGCCAAGCCGCAATTAACGATAAAAGATCTGCATCCGACGTACTAATCGCCTCACGCACCATAGACCACTGCGCTTGGCTATCAAAGGACGCTAATAACTGAAATTGCGACTCGGCGGTTTCTAACTGATACACAGGTAAAGCCGCATGACGGGCCATCAACTGCATATCAACGCCATAATCCGTGCTGTAACCTAAGTTGTTATAACGTATTAAGTTAACTTGCGTGGCTTGCAGCCAAGGCGCGAAGGATTGAATCGACTGACAAACATTCGCCGTGGCAGCGCAGTAAGGCGTCATGCTCTCAACCGTTTGTTTATCTCGGCTCTGCCAATCTAAACCTTTGGTTTTATCGGCGCGGCCGTATTGGCGCAGCAAGGCATTGCTATCGGCTTTATTCATATCGACTTCCACGACTAAGCCCTTCGCTTTGCCAAGCGCGGTTTCAATTTGGGTGGGTAAAGGATAAAAATCGGCACGTCCAATATGAATCGAACCCAGTAGATACGCGCTCTTTCCTTGCCATTGCACTTGATAAAATGGCGGCTTATCGGTTTCGGTACTCACCGCTTTGGTGCTCCAACCCGTCAACGCCAGAAAACAGATTGATGCAATTAATCGCCATTGGCTTGTTGCCATATCCTTTGCCCCTTATAATTCCTGCAAATTTTGCAATGAGACGCTGTTATGCCACATACCAAGGTTATAGAGCAACTGAAAGAGAATCTTCAAATCGCCTATCGCCAAGCCATAGACGCCGACGCTAAGTTAGATGAGCTAAAGAAAGCTGGCCATGGAAACTTCACCAGCATATTCACGGCAGAACAAGGTTTTATCGCTTCGAGTAATCGTTTTCTACCCTATGTACAAGAGTTGGTCGATGACTTAACTCGTATGGAAGAATATGAAGCGCTCGATCCTAAAGAACTCGAAACCTATGTACGCCAGCTCGGCGCTTTACTGCAAACGCTGCAGGCCTTTAAGACGCAAAGCTAACCTAGATGAAGAGCTGAAACTCGCCAGTAGACTTCAGCTCTTTTCATCTGCTATCCACTCAAAACCCCCGCATAGCTAGCGTTAAGCTCCCTCAAAATTGTCATCATTTTGTCATTTCTAAGTCATAGACTCCGCTCACATAGACGAAAGGGCTGACGTAATGACAAGTTTAGATCTGGCTAAAGAGCTCGATAAGATAATTTCTAAATCGGCAATTAATCCCTTATTTCAGCCAATTTTCAATATATTAGAACATAAGATCCACGGTTTTGAAGCCCTAAGTCGCGGCCCTGAACACAGCCCGTTATACTCCCCAGTGCCGCTATTTCAGACCGCAGAGCATGAAGGCAAGTTAAGCGAGTTAGAAACCCTTTGTCGGCGCATTTCACTCGAGCAATTTAAGCTGCGTCAGTTCCAAGGCAAGCTGTTTATCAATATATCACCCAAGGCATTATTAGATCCCGCGCATCCCAAGGGTATGACCTTACAGCTGTTGCAACAACTCGGCATAGCGCCATCGCAGGTGGTGATTGAGCTGTCGGAGCAATATCCCGCCGATGATATCGACTTACTCAAATCTTGCTTGAATCATTATCGTAGCCAAGGTTTTTTAACGGCCATCGATGACTTAGGCGCAGGTTATTCAGGCCTAAGACTTTGGTCAGAATTGTCGCCCGACTATGTCAAAATCGACCGCCACTTTATCCATGAAATTGATTCGACCCCCGTCAAACAAGAGTTTGTCCGCTCAATTGTGGAGTTATGCCAAAGCTTAACCTGCAAAGTGATAGCAGAAGGGATTGAAACGCAAGAGGAATTAGCCGTACTCAAACAACTGGGTATCGTCTATTGCCAAGGCTATTTGTTAGGTCGTCCAGAAGTGCTCCCCTGCCGCGCGATGAAAGCGACCTTAGTGCCAAACAATACTCAGATTCAACCTAGATACAGCGAATCCGCCGAAAGCCTGTGCACGAACGCCATCACAGTGGCGCCCACACTCAAACTCAAATTTTTAAGTGACACCTTTAGCTCGCAACCCGCACTGCAGGCGGTTGTGGTAGTCGATAATCAGTTGCCGCTGGGGATTATCAGCCGCGCGACCTTACTCGAACTTTTCAGTACGCCCTATGGTCGTGCCTTGCATGAGAATCATGCCGTAAGTGAAGTGATGGACCCGCAGGTCATCCAAATTGAGGCCAACGAACCCTTATCTACTGTGAGCCAATTGCTGACCTCGGAGACGGCCAATACAGTCGCTCAGCAGTTCATCATACTTCGCCGAGGCAAACTGCTCGGCATAGGCCACACTAAAGATTTACTGCAAAGGATCACAGAGCACAGAATTAAGATGGCCCGCCATGCAAATCCTCTGACAGACTTGCCGGGCAATGTGCCCATTCAGGAGGAATTAAAACGCCTTAAAATCCAAAAGAAACACTTTTATCTAGCCTATTTTGATTTATGTAACTTTAAGCCCTATAACGATATTTATGGCTTTTGTCGCGGCGATGAAGTGATTTGTGAAGTGACTAATCTGTTACTGAAATATAAAAGTGACAATTGCTTTATCGGCCATGTGGGCGGCGATGACTTTGTGATTATCAGCACCTGTGAACATATGATCAGCCGTTGTCAGCGAATTCTTGCGGACTTTGAAACCCATAAGCATTTGTTTTACAGCGCCGAGCATTGGCAAGCCCAAGAGATGCTCGCCGACGATAGACAAGGCGAAGCCTGCTACCATCAATTGATCAGCCTGTGCGTGGGTATCTTGCCACCAGCACTGACCTTTAACGCCAATGAACATAGCCTGTCGACCTTAAGTGCCCGAGCAAAAAAACAGGCAAAATCCGCGAATAACGGATTTTACCTGTTAGAAAATCACCTTACTATCGAGACTCAAGCGCTCAGTGCTTGAGTCTTAAGTGACCGATTTAACAATTGAAGGATTGACGATTAAAGTTGTGGGGCAATCGTCTTCTTTAACCAATCAGTCAACATTTTGGTTTCGTACATAAAAGGTTTGTCACTTAGAGACTGTATCCCCCCCATGAAACCCATATCCGTCAGTTTTTCATCACCCGCAATAATCACTTTATCGTTTTCTAAAACTTGATAGGAAAAAGTTATACGCGGTGGATAAATGTCTTTAATAATGCGTAAATCATTGGCGGTCGCACCAAAGGTTGGGCGCATATCTCCCGCCAGATCAACATCGGTGATCGTCATTTCAAGCTTTTGATTCGGCTTTAAAATCTTCGCCGCTTCTTTATTGATGTTTTCTGTTAAGGTCTCAAATAAGCGCTTCTCATAGCGGGATTGGATTTCCCCCGATGATTTGATATCGCGAAAATCCTTAGGACTTTGCCAAACAATTTTAACCACCCCATCTTCGGTGACGGGATTCACTGGCGCTTCATCGGCCGCCCAAGCCGCACTGCAACTTAATACACCTGCGAGTAAAAGGGACTGAATTTTCATGTTTGCCTCCAAGGCCTAGATAACTTTCTGAGAACCACAGTACAAAATCTAACCTGAACTAGAGCTTAACGCAAAACTGATATAAGTACAGCTAATGCTATGTAAGCTTTTGTATAAATACGTAAATTTTATCTGATAACCACAATTGACACGTATCTTTTTGTATCGAGACTGCACTAAGTAAGTGCATAGTTATCAATTTGTGAACATTTTACGCGCATAACCACAAAAAAAACGTTATCCTTCCGCTATTGTTTACATGGCTCACTTAATAAAAATGAAATTCCCCGTTGTACCTGTGTTCATTCTTATCCTGTTTACCTGCGTGGTTAGTGCGATTTGGTTTATCTCCCCGAGTGATAAAAATACCGGCCCTAAAACTTGGTCAGCCTTTATCTATAACCATGGCTATGACTCTGGAAAGTATAAAAAAACGGATAACTTTGACAGCTATGAGACCTGCCGCGATTTTGCTCGCGAACAATCGGCCTTTTACGACGATGTACCTTGGGAATGTGGTTCTATGTGCCAATTCGATACACGCAAGCAAGGCTTTCAATGCAAAGAAATGAAGAATGAGCGCTAACTAACCGTTCAGCATAGGTTCAATATTTATACAATAAGCTAAGCCCCTCACAGCACAACTCGTTTTCTTTACCGTCTAAGGATGCACGATTTAGAACTGACGTGTTAAACGTAATTTTTAACTTGGAGCTTACCTATGAACCTAAAAATAGCTAACTTATCAAATTCTTACTCACATAAATTTGCTTTACTAGCCCTGCTAACGATCGGAACTTGCATAAGTCTTTCAAGCCATGCGGCGCCATTGACCATCAGCCAACAACAGGCGGTTAACGCTCATTTTAGCAAATTGGCTCAGACGCAACATGCGGCTGAAACCCAAATGACTGAGCAGCTTAAGCAAGATTTTACTCAGCAATTAACCGTGCAAGAACATGAGTTTATGAATGACATCTGCCCTAAATACGGCATGACCTTCGATGTCACAACCAATGCCTGCTTACGCTCATAAGCGATTGCCAAGATTAAAATGGAAAACGGGCGCTGAGCTCAGGGTATTGTTGCTTTAAATCCTTGGACTTAGTGCTAAATTTCTTCCCTACGGGCGTCGCCTTGCCCGATGGCGTAAAGGGCAATTCATCACCGGTTCTATCTTCATATAATTGCCCAGCAATAAGATCGTATTCATCCACAAAGGGATAAGCATAGGCATCTCGCTCAGGCCAAGCGGCTAAACGCGCTAAAGTATCAGGCTGATTGACTACACCATCGTAGATTTCTTTGCCGAGTGAAATCAAAAAACACCTGAATTCGGCAAAAGCATATTCAGAATCACAGCCAGTAATAATGTAAGCCGCACCCCACACCGACCACAAATAGCTCCGGCGCATCTGCTGACCAAAGATTTTATCGAAGGCTTTTAACTCTTCATTACTCAGTTCGGCGAGTTTCTGCTTCAGTGCTTGAGTCAAAGACTCCTGTGATTGCGCCGCTTCCGTTCGCGTGACTAAACCCCAAAACTCAACTTCTGTCATAAACTTCACCTATTAGAGCCTTTCACAAAAAGGCATATTCTACACGATATTAAGGTTATGCTGGACTCGGATTAGGGCATTTCCTACACTTGCTCATCTTCTTCGCTACTTGTCTACACATACATCTATGCCTAAACGTCTTATGCTACTGATCTCTTTATATTGCCTCTTCAGCATTGCCGCACTTTTACGGGCTGTGACAACGCAATCCTTTGATGTATTCACCCTAGGCGTCCTCCCCGTGCTCGTTGGCATAATGATGCGCACCCCGTGGTCGAGCTTAGTATTGAAGATTTATATCGGCATGCAAACCTTAGGATTTTCCGCCCTAGGCATTACAGCGATTATTGCCTATCGTATTACCCCTGAAGATGTAAAAGTGATTGTTTCTGGTCACAATATTCCTATGTTGCCGCTGACGATAAGCATTATTGTCATTTTACTCCTGCAATATTGGATCGCATTTTCTAAGGTCACGAGTCATTATTTGACCCGTCAAACGCAGTAATGGACATTTGTTGCTAAGCTGTTACTAATCGCGTAGCTTAGCGACCCAATAAAATACTTGCGACTCTTAACTTGAAGTAGACTATGAGCCATTTATCGCCCAGTGAACTTTCCATTCTTTTGGTAGAACCTTCAGATATCCAGCGTCGAATTATTATTCAACGCTTACAACAGGAAGGCATTCTCAGCATTCAAACCGCAGAAAACATTGAAGCGGCTAAAGATATTATTGCTCGCCACAAACCCGATCTTATCGCCAGCGCCATGCATTTTGATGATGGCACCGCCATCGATCTCTTAGGCTACTTAAGGGCTAGCGCTGACTGCAAAGATATTCAATTTATGCTGGTATCGAGCGAATGTCGCCGTGAGCAACTTGAGATATTCCGCCAATCGGGTGTGGTCGCTATCCTGCCTAAGCCCTTCAGTGCCGAGCATTTAGCCACAGCCTTAAATGCCACTATCGATCTGCTCAGCCACGATGAACTCGACCTCAGTAATTTCGATGTGCAGGATGTGCGCGTATTAGTGGTCGATGATAGCCGCATGGCAAGAAACGTTATTAAACGCACTATCGGTAACCTAGGGATGAAACTGATTACCGAGGCCGAAGATGGCGCACAGGCCATAGAGTTGATGAAAAACAATATGTTTGACTTAGTGATCACTGACTACAATATGCCAAGCGTAGATGGCCTTGCGCTGACTCAATATATCCGTAATGAAAGCCAACAATCACATATTCCCATCTTGATGGTGTCTTCCGAAGCCAACGATACCCACCTCAGCAATGTATCCCAAGCGGGTGTGAATGCCTTATGCGACAAGCCCTTTGAACCCAAATTGGTAAAAAAATTACTCTATCAACTGTTAGAAGAATAAAACCAGAATAAAACTTAAGTCACGAACTGAGCAAATATTCTGCGCTTTACCGAACATCCTGCGGCACCTTAGACGCAAAAGGCTTTCCAAGCGCTAAACCTTATGGCATGTTAGGCACGCTTATTTCAAATAAATCTACGGAAAGAAGAGACAATAAAAATGAACAAAACTGAACTTATCGCCAAAATTGCAGAAAATGCCGATCTAACGAAAGTAGAAGCCGCACGCGCATTGAAGTCTTTTGAAGCAGCCATTACCGAATCAATGAAAAATGGTGACAAAATCTCCATCGTAGGCTTCGGTTCGTTTGAAACTGCGACTCGTGCAGCTCGCACCGGCCGTAACCCACAAACAGGTAAAGAAATTCAAATCGCTGAAGCGACTGTGCCTAAGTTTAAAGCGGGTAAAACCCTACGCGACAGCGTAAACTAAGCGAGAAAATTCAAAACAACGCCTCCATTGTGAGGCGTTTTTTTTGCTTTCTTCCAGTGAAATCCTGAATACTTTTTGCACAACAAGAGTGCGCCTCTGCCCCATAAGCTGGCAAATAAAAACATTTCATTAACACTTGATATTCTAATGTATTGTTTTACATATGATTGTAATAGTGGCATGTGATTAGCAAATCCCTTCTTAGAAAAAAACCAAGATGCACTAATGACCACTGCTTACTTAAGTGCGCCAATGGTGAATCGATAAATAAGTCAATCGAGGGGATGAGCATGAAGAAATCACTGTATAGCGTTTTGGCCTTATCGACGGGAATGTTACTGGCTGGCAATGCCTTTGCAGCCGTATCAGGCAACATTGGTGGTACCTCTAATTACCTATGGCGCGGTGCGACCCAAACTAAAGATGCGGTCGCAATCCAAGGTGGGATTGACTACAGCCATGATTCTGGATTTTATGCCGGCACTTGGGCATCGAATGTGGATTTTGGTGACGATACGAGCTACGAGCTAGATCTCTACGCGGGTTATGGTGGCAATATTACCGAAGACATCAGTTACGACTTTGGCTACCTCTACTACGCCTACCCAGACGCTCCTGGCAGCATTGATTTTGGTGAACTCCATGCTGCAGTGACTTGGAAGTGGCTTGAACTGGGTTACTCCCATGTCATCAATGCCGGTGACGATGTCGCCTCCGATCCGTTAGATAATAAAGATCTCAGCTATCTTGCCGCGACTGTCTCTGTGCCTCTCACTGAAAAACTTAGCTTATCAGTGCACTATGGCTACTCAAGCGGTGATGTTGTGCAATCTTGGTTTGGCGAAGATAACTATGCCGACTATAACGTCACACTCAGTGCAGATACCAGCATGGGCACAGTGTCGTTCATGGTTTCTGATACCGATCTCACCGATGATGATGCCAAACTGGTACTCGGCTATTCCTACAGCTTTGATCTCTAAGGTCTAACATTTAGAGTCTTACGTCTAAGGGCTAAGCCCTAACCTCTAAGCTCTAAGCATAAAAAACGCCACCTTAAACGGTGGCGTTTTTTTAGCGTAATCAACTATTAGGCAATAATAGGTCTATTGGTTTTACGGGCAGCGACCATTTTCTCGATATATTCAACAATAGGCTCAGTCACTGAAATCCCTGTGGTTTGTTCAATCCCTTCAATGCCTGGCGCCGAATTCACCTCAAGGATCAAAGGACCACGATTAGAGCGTAAAATATCCACCCCAGCGACCACCAATCCCATCGCTTTCACCGCCGCAATCGCCATTTTACGTTCCACTGCAGTGATTTTAACCACCTCACCACAGCCACCCAAATGCAGATTAGAGCGAAAATCCCCCTCGGGACCTTGGCGCTTCATAGAGGCGATGACCTTGTCACCGACAACAAAACAACGAATATCACTGCCATTGGATTCTTTAATGTATTCCTGCACTAAGATATTCGCTTTCAGCCCCAAGAATGCTTCTATCACGCTCTCAGCAGCCGTTTTCGTCTCAGCTAATACCACGCCAATCCCTTGAGTACCTTCGAGTAACTTAATGACTAACGGAGCGCCGCCCACCATATTGATGAGGTCGGGGATATCATTTGGCTTATTGGCAAAGCCAGTCACAGGCATACCAATCCCTTTGCGGGAGAGCAATTGCAGCGCCCGTAATTTGTCCCGAGAACGCGCAATGGAGATCGAATCATTCGCGGCATACACGCCCATCATTTCGAACTGACGTACAACGGCACAACCATAAAAAGTCACGCTGGCATGAATACGCGGGATGATGGCATCAAAACCAACTAATTCAGTGCCTTCATAATGAATGCTAGGTTTAATGGAATTAATATTCATGTAGCAGTTCAGCGTATTGATCACGACCGCTTCATGTCCGCGGCTTTGACAAGCCGCCACTAAACGTTGCGTCGAATACAACTGGGGGAATTGGGATAAAATACCTATTTTCATTGCTGAGTGACCAACTTAAGCATGAGTGAATAAACCGTTCTGCAGCACTAAAAGTACAGCGACAGAAAAAGGGGCTGATATTTGTCTATTGCTCAGTGTAAAGCAAGAAAATATTCCTCACCAGACGAAATCACTATGCTATTGAAATAGTTCGGGACCTCTCACACAGGGAGCTGAGTTTGGGTTAATAGTGGCAGAATATACTTGGCCTCAAACGCCGCGGTATCTAAGGGACGTGAAAATAAATACCCTTGTAAAACCGTGCAATGGCGTGCAGTACAAAACTCTGCTTGCTCTAACGTTTCAACACCCTCCGCCACAGAAATAACATTAAACCCATAGGCAAAGTTGAGTAAAGCGGCGAGCAATCGGGTGTCTTTTTCATCTTTGTCGTAGGAAGCGACAAAGCTTTTATCGATTTTCAGCACGCTGATCGGAAACAGTTTGATGTGTTCTAATGACGAAAAACCCGTCCCGAAGTCATCGAGGGCAAAACGCACCCCTAATCCGGCGATTCTATCGAGCACTTTGGCATGTTCATGGGGATCTTCAATGAGGCAATTCTCTGTAATTTCAAGCTCTAATGCTCCAGCAGGCAAGCCTGTCTTAGTCAATATATGCACTATTTTATCGAACAGGTTCTCATTGCCTATTTGAGAGGCTGAGAGGTTAACTGCAATAGTAAATTCTTGGCCTAAAGGCTGTAACTGGGATAACCAAATCTGAGCTTGGGTACAGGCTTGTTCAAGCACCCAATCATCAATGTCATCCATTAAGCCAATTTCGTCAGCAATAGGTAAAAATTGATCGGGGGCGATAATGCCATCCACTGGATGCTGCCATCGGATAAGGGCTTCCATCCCCACCAACTGATGGGTTTTCGCATTAACCTGTGCTTGATAGTGGACCTTAAACTCATTTCTTTTTAAGGCCATACGCAAACTTGATTCGATATGATTGCGGTAGCGCACCTCTTTGTCTAAGGCTTCGGAATAAAACTGGATCTGGTTTCGGCCCATCTTTTTAGCACGATACATTGCGATATCGGCGCATTTCATCAGCTCAGAACTGTTCGAAGCCGCTTCATTATAAAAAGCCACACCGATACTGGCACCGATAAGCACATCGTTATCACCGAGGCAAAATTCATCCTCAAAGACTTTTAGTAGTCGATTGGCCACTATCATGGGGAAATATTTATAATCGTTATCCGTCACCAGTACGACAAATTCGTCCCCGCCTAAGCGGGCAATAATATCGCCATCGCGCAGCACTTCACTTAATCGAGCCGCCACTTGAACTAACAGCACATCACCAGTTTGGTGGCCTAAAGTGTCATTGATCGCTTTAAAATCATCGAGATCGAGTAAGATAACGGCTAAATAATCGTGGCAACGTTTCGCCCTTGCGATCGCTCGATTCAGACACAGTTCAAAGCCATAACGATTAACCAACTTAGTAAGCGAGTCGTGCTCGGCCAGCTCTTTGAGTTTTTGATGGCTATTACGTAACGCCAATGCCATTGAAGATCTTTGTTTTGCGTAGCGAATCGCACGGGTTAGTATCCGCGAATTAACCTCATCCTTGAGCAGAAAATCCTGCGCACCTAATTCAATACAGCGCTGGGCCAATTTCTCATCTTCATAGCGACTCAGCATCACGACCACAGTCTGATCTTGCGTCATGGCATTGAGCTTAATCAACACTTCTAACCCATTGGCATCGGGCAATAAATAATCCAATAGAATGCCGTCGAAATGACGTTCTAAGGCAAGATTCAAACCATCAAATGCACAATTGGCTTCGATCACATTAAACGTCAACTTTGACTGCCTAAGTGCTCGGATAATTGCCGTTCTATCGACTTCATCATCATCGATCAGTAGTAAATCCATATACTCACCTTATGCGGATGGGAGCTCGACTATTCGCCAGTAACCTTCAAGCATATTAAAAATATTGTTAAAACCGTCCTTTATGTCAGTTTTAACCATGTAGCCAGCCACATGATGGCTATAGGCTTTCATTCTATCTTCATCGGTACTCGACGTCGTGAGCATAAAAACGACAGATGATGAAAGTGAAGGATCTGAACGTATCCGCTCAAGAAACTCAAAGCCATTCATTCTTGGCATATTAAGGTCGAGCAAAATAAGATACGGGCCTTTAATCGTGTCTAAGCTGGTGAGAATCGCTAGTGCCTCAATGCCATCCCGCGCTCGTACTAAGGGATTGAGTAACCTAAGTTGCCTCATCGCCCGCTGCACGGCCATGTAATCCACATCATCGTCATCAACTAATAAAATGGTGACCTGTTGATATTGATCTGCTGCTCTCATAGAAGCTCCTTTTTCACTATTTGCTTAGGCCAAGTAAAGTAAAAACAACAGCCTCTGCCCTGCGATTTGAGTTGAATATTCCCACCTAAACTTTCAACTGTTTTCTTCACAAGTGATAACCCTAAACCACTGCCCTCGACTTCATCCCTAGGTTTAAGTGTTTGAAACATTTCGAAGACTTTATTCTGATAGGCACTTGAGATACCAGGGCCATCGTCTATCACACTGAATAGATAATGTTTATCCGCGGCCTCACATAAGACAGTGATCACACCTGTGCCTAAGTCATGGTGTTTAATGGCATTGCTGATTAAATTTCGTATCACCAATTCCAACAGTGCGCGTACAGTATGGAAATTTGGAAACTCCCCTTTTAGAACTAATTCAAACCCCTGTGGCGGCGCGACGAGCGCAAACATGTCTTCAGCCAGTTGCCGACTGTTGACCTCTGTGGTTTCAGTATCGACACGGCCAATACGGGAGAACATCAATAGCCCATCGAGCAGTAACACCATGCGATGAATACGACTTTGGATCAGCCCAAGATATTTCTGCACGTTTTCATTGGTGTTATCGGATAAATCCTCTGCTAACCAAGATGTTAACTGCTCGATACCCCGTAGTGGGGATTTCAAATCATGGGAGGCGATATAGGCAAAGCGGTCGAGTTCTTGATTAATCCGCTCAAGCTCTTGCATGTGTTCTGCACGCTGGACTTCAATGCGCTTACGTTCAGACACATTGTTAATCGTCGCGAGAATGAAAATGCCATTACTGAAATGAATAGGCGTCAGCCCCACCTCTATCGCGAGTCGACTGCCATCTTTACAACAGCCAAATAAGTCATCCCGCAACGACATATTTTTCGCAATGGGCTGCACTAAGTAATTATTCATGTGCTGCTGATGCGCATCCCTCAGCGCGTCTGGCAATAACATATTGATAGAGCGGCCGAGTAACTCGTCTCTGGCATAACCAAATAAGCGTTCGGCATGGGTGTTCACTAACGTAATAAACCCTGCCTTATCGACCATAAATAGTGCGCTTGGGGAGGCTTCAATGACGAGTCTAAAGCGTTTTTCATTCGCGATTAGCTCAGAGGTAAGTAATGACTCTTTATATCGATTACGCGCCATGATTAGCACAGAATAAAACAGCGCCAAAATGAATGCACAACCGATAAATTGCAGCCAGATACCTTGGGTCTCTTCCGATCTTGAGATAAAACGCGATTGTGATGAAATGTCTAAGCGCCACTGCTTACCGCCAATCAAGTCGGTCTGTGACTGATAAAACACATCTTTTTGATTTGGCAGTACTTTACTGCTAGTAAACATTAAACTGTCGGCACTTGCCTGCGGGCTTTCATAAATGGCGAGCTTCAAACCTGAGAATCGATCCCCCATAATTCCTTGCATGAGGTCGTCCATCCTAAACGCCGCATACACGAGTCCAATCGCCTGCTGCTTCCGCTCTGCCTCCGTTGCCACAATTCCTTGATAAATTGGCAAATACATCAAAAAACCCGCTTTAGCATCTTCGGGAGTATCTTGAACTAAAGCGACCTTGCCAGAGATAGTTGGCTGGCCAGTGCTAATGGCGTGATCTATGGCTTTACGCCGATTAGCCTCGGAACACATGTCATAGCCAAAAGCTCTTTGATTGCGCCAATCAAAAGGTTCTAAATACAAGATCACGCAATACTGATCACGAACTCCTTCAGGGTATATTTTATAGTCTTTAAAGCCTTCGGCTTGAACTTGTTGGACGTGGGCATCTAATGTGTCAGGTTTAAGTAACTGAGCATAGCCAAAGCCTTGGAAACCCGGGTAATACTCGGATAAATGCGCATTGACAACATAGGTTTGCCATTCCTTGCGGGTCACACTATTGGAGGACAATAACAAGCCGACACCACCGCGTAAGACTTGCTCGTAGGCAAGCATTCTGCGATTCACCGCTTCGGTTAACTCTTGAACACTGTTCTCGAAACGCTCTTCACCCCTATCTCTAAGATATTGCTCCAGCACATACCAAGAAATGCCCATAAAAAGTAAAGCAGCGACAATCATCAGCCAGCTAGAACTCAGCACGCTAAAGTAGATATTATTTGATGGGCTATGCGATTTAGAAAACTCATCCTTGTCCATATGAGCCAATTCCCTAGCAAACGAACAGCAATAAACAATGTTACAAGTGTTGTTGTAATTACGCCTAAATTCAAGTTTATCCTACTATTTAACTAGGAATTAACCCGAATATATCGATGACGATGTTGTGCTCTCAATCACAAAATAAGCAAGAACTGAATTAATCAAATATCCAATTGTAGCCTCAGGCTTAAGCCAAACAGCGGCAAGCTGAATCATCCGGCACACGGGAAGAATTTTTCACCCTGACTCACAAAATTATTTGCTTTTCTACCCTACTCTTTTTAGTTAGAAAGTCGTTAGGAACAACAAGAGGAATTCGTTATGGCTCATATTACTGAAGTCGTGCCCAACGATACTGAACTTGAGGCAATGACCACACCGAGAAACAGCAAAGCCGCTGAGGCAATGCAACATAGACGTGAAGTCAAAAAGCGTTTAGAAGACTACCTCGAACGGGCGGAGTTAAAGCGGGCATTAGGAGATGACGATTTTTTCTAGCCTATTTGATCTCACTATCTAGTGGGCAACATTAGGGTGATGCTGCGTTAAATCGCAGAGTGTTCATCTAGAACTCACACAGTTCGTGTCCACTCAGACCTAATATCTCACCCAGCCCTCAGTGCTGGGTGTGACTTTGTTTAGCCCTCTTAATCACCACCCTCAAAGCTACATCATCCTTGTCACTTTTTACCGCTTTTATAGGCTTGAGTTTTAATCAGCAACCATTCGGCCTTAGCACCTAAGTAAACGTAAGCACCTAATCCTACGAGTAAACCGACAACGGCTAACATCATCCAGATCGCGGGTTCAATATATTGTTTCTCACCGAGTGACGCCTTGAACATAGTCAATAAGGCCTCAATGGAAATGGCAATAAGGATGGTAGAAACAAACCTCGTAATGGTTCGCCGCGTTGAGCTGTGGCGAAAGATATCCTTATGCATTAGGACTTCTTCTTCGAGAATGGTTTTCCCGAGATCGAAAATCGCTAATGCTAACGTCATAAAAATAATGATCCCAAAAGGTTGCAGCGGATCTTGGCCAATTCGCTCGACCGTAAAGAGTCCGTAAATATCCCGCAATGCGGTCCAGAGCAATACCGTGACCAGCACAAACAACCCCGTCACTATCACGCCATAAACCGCTTTAAATGCCGGCGTTACACGCCGCCGTGCACTGTCGCCCATCATAAATTCAATCAAACGGGTCAAGTCCACATCCACCACTAAATAACCCAATTTTTGCTCCTGTTGATAAATCGCTAAGGAGGCAGAAAGGCACAAATTGCCACTGGCATTGGATAAATAGGGACGCGTAATGTTCACGCCATCGGACTCATCACGATTAATAAAATAGGGTCTTTGGCTGCGATCGCGATTGCCACCTAACGGAATTAACTCGATCTGATGGTCTACCACGGCGATATTTTGGCTTATCTGCAAGCCTTGGCTATCGAGTAAATACATCAGCTCAACAAAGGGATAGCTCTTCGCGATTCCTTTCATCGCTTTGACATCGACCTTAGGTTGCTTAAATAACTCGGCATCGGCAATCCCAGTTAAAATCGATTCCATCAGTTCATGCACTGTGGCCTCGTATTCGTGATACCGCTCGATCACACTCAAATAACTCATCGCTGCCATGTTTCGCTCCAATCAACCGATGTCTAAGTCCAGAACAAAGCAGCTTTAATGCCATATCAATAAAATAATATTAAACAAATAGTTACTAATTTATGGCTCATAAACACAGCGCTAAAATAGTCACAGGTGCACCAAAATGATTCACAAAACCGATAACAGCTAATTTATGTAATCGGTATATTTCCTCAGCTAGCCTGCGAATCAATATGAATAAATGAGGTTTAAGGCTATGATTAGCCACATCTCTCTCGCTGAAATTACCTGCAGGATATACGGGAATGTCTGAGTCGTTAGCCCAATATCAACAAGATCTACGCCGTTTTTCCGATGAATTAATTCGCATCCAAACGCCAATAAAAATCTTAGATGCCATCAAATGGCCGCGGGAAATGGAGGAGCGCTTTCTCTCTAATAAGGGCACTGTATTACCGGCTATCAAGCAAGAGTTCTATCAAAACATTGCCTTACCTTTTGACCCCATCAAAACCCACGCAGAACTCGCCTCCCTAAAACAGGATATCCATAGACGTTTAGGTAAACGGGATAAACTCGGCAAGATATTGGTGGCTAACGTCGATCAATATCGCCTTGTGGTCGATATGCTCGAAAACAGAGGCACGCCGACCTTTGGTAAACTTAGCCAAGAATTATACGGCAGCGCGAGTCATAGATTGCACGGCGATCGTCATACGCTGCGACAGTTAGGCGATAAACTCAGTTATATCTTCTCGCTGCCAGCAGCGAGACACATGAATAAACATCACCCTAAGATTATTAGCGCACCCGAAGCGGTTCACGTGCTCAGTCAACGTTTAGAGAAATATTTCCATAGCGATGACATGCGTGTGCGCCTCAGTGACGGTATCGTCTCCGATGCCGCTGTGGGTGGCGATACCGTTAAGCTCAATAGCAAAGCCATGTTCAGCGAATCGGATCTCAATGTATACGAGGTTCACGAAGGTTGGGTGCATGTCGGCACAACGCTCAATGGTCGAGCCCAACCCCACGCCACTTGGCTCAGTGTCGGTTCGCCGCGAGTAGCCGCGACTCAAGAGGGTTTAGCTGTTTTACTGGAAATGCTGACCCTAAGTTCAAATCCTGGACGAGCTCGGCGTATTAGCGACCGTGTCGCCGCGGTCGACATGGCGGAAAATGGCGCCGACTTTATTGAAGTATTCAATTATTTCAGAGGATTAAACCTGAGCGCAACCGACAGTTATCGCGTCACCCAAAGGGTTTTCCGTGGGGGTATGGTAGAAGGCGGCAGCTTCTTCACTAAGGATATTTCCTATGTGCGCGGCTATGTGGAAAACATTAACTTTATTCGCAGCGCTATCACCTCTGGCCTTCCCGAACTTATCCCTATGTTGTTCCTCGGTAAATTGGCGATCGAAGATATCCCAGTGTTATACCAAGCTTGCCAAGAAGGTATTCTGACCACACCGAAATATTTACCGCCCATGTTCGATAACTTTAGTGGTCTTTATGCTTGGTTTGGTTTTGCCTCAGGCTTAGCAGGAATCGATTTGAAAGGCGTACAACGTCACTTCACTCGCCTGTTTAAAGACTTACCAAACGTCGAACCAACCTTTGAGTTACTCGACGATACTGAGTTCGATAACAACTCGGATTAATACGTAAAGATTATTGATTTAAATGAAAAAAGCTCACAACTAGGTGAGCTTTTTTTATTCTAACGTGATTCAACTTTATTCATCAGATTAAGATTGGGCCTTTGCTGCTTCATCGGCACGCTTTTTAATGAAGTATTCCCGCGTTAAACCAAAGACCACAGGGCTTAACAGTGCCAAGGCGATTAAGTTAGGAATGGCCATCATGGCGTTTAAGGTATCTGCCAATAACCAGATAAAATCCAATGAACTCACCGCGCCTAGTGGCACGGCTATGGTCCATAGCAACCTAAAAGGTTTTACCGCCTTGATACCAAAGAGATATTGCACACATTTTTCGCTGTAAAAACTCCAGCCAATAATGGTGGTAAAGGCAAAGATAGACAAGGCGATGGCGACGATATAATTACCCAGAGGCAAAGCATGGGAGAAAGCGTATGACGTCAGCGCGGCGCCATTTTCACCCGAGGTCCAAGAACCAGAAACCACAATCGCCAAACCTGTAATCGAACAGACCACGATAGTATCGATAAAGGTGCCGAGCATAGCCACTAGCCCCTGCGCCACGGGATTATTAGTTTGTGCCGCAGCATGGGCTATCGGCGCACTACCTAAACCTGCTTCGTTGGAGAATACTCCGCGCGCTACACCAAAACGAATCGCCGCCCACACAGCTGCGCCCGCAAAACCACCTTGGGCTGCCACTGGATTAAAAGCGCTGTGAATAATTAGGGCGAACGCCGCTGGTACGTCTTGAATATGCACTACCAACACACCAAGGCCAGCAGTGATATAGAAAATCGTCATAAACGGCACTAACTTACCGGCGACTTCAGCGATACGCTTAATGCCACCCATCAATACCGCGCCGACCAGCAGCATCATCACCACGCCAGACACCCAAGCCGGAACGCCGAAGTTACTGCTTAATGCTGCTGCCACTGAGTTGGCTTGTACCGTGTTGCCAATACCAAAGCCAGCAAGTGATCCAAAAATCGCAAACAGTGTGCCCAACCAAGCCCACTTTTTACCGAGACCATTTTTAATGTAATACATAGGGCCACCGACATGGTTACCCTGATCGTCCACTTCACGGAATTTAACCGCCAGCACAGCCTCAGAATACTTAGTCGCCATGCCCACTAATGCGGTGCACCACATCCAGAATAGCGCGCCAGGGCCACCGACAAAAATTGCCGTCGCCACGCCCGCGATATTACCCGTACCAATAGTGGCTGAAAGGGAAGTCATCAGCGCATTAAACGGACTCACATCCCCTTTCACATTTTTATCTTTGTCAGGAATACGGCCAGACCAGAGTAACTTAAAGCCTGTGCCTAACTTCAGAATGGGCATTAATCTCAGCCCGAGGGAAAGAAACAAACCAACGCCTAAGATCATCACCAACATAGGTGTGCCCCAGACAAAGCCATTAATCAGGCCAACAAACGCCGTAATCGCTTCCATTCAAACCTCGTGATTGCTTGTTATTGTTATAGTTTGACTGACGCCGTCGGATTAGGACTTGGCCTAACGAACACGACATATCAAGGAGCCAATCTAACAGTTGCACCTCAGATTACAACGAATAGTTAACAATTGGAAATCTAAATCATCTGCGAATTTATCCGAAATGGATTGGCACGCAGAGTCGTTGCCGAGCGGTGAGATATTGATTTGCAACATAAATAAAAAATCCCCGCATTGAGTATGCAGGGAGTCTCTCGAGCAGTACACCGCTAAGTAGGATGGTTAACTTAAGCGGGTTTCCACACTAACTGTGGCAGCGCGGTTAAATCTAACCTGTCACCATGGGTCGCAATCGCGGTGGCTTGAGGTTTAGTGTTAGGATCTTGGTTAACCACATCGACCAATCCATGCTGCGCGTCGGGTTCACCGTGGACTAAAATCAGCGGCGGTTGGCCTTCAAAATGGCGATACCAACGCAATAACTCAGCTTGATCTGCATGGGCAGAAAGCCCGCCTACTGTGTGTAACTTAGCCGCAACTTTAATACTATTGCCATGGATAGTAAGCTCCTCAGCACCGTCAACCAAGGTACGCCCTGGTGTGCCAAGGGCTTGATAACCACAGATAATCACATCGCATTCAGGCCGCCATAGATTATGCTCTAAATGGCTACGAATACGCCCACCGTTACACATGCCGCTCCCCGCGATAATGATCAATCCTTTATGCACTTCATTCAGCGCCATCGACTCTTCGGTCGTCTGGATAAATTCGACATTCGACAACAGTGGATGCTGCCCAGGATGTTGGCGGGTAAAACGTTTAAAATCCTCATCCATCAGCGGATAATTATTGACATAGACGCGAGTCGCCTCAATCGCCATGGGGCTGTCTAGGCAGATTTTCCAGCGGCCGAGATCCCATTCTTTAGCATATAAATGAAAGAGATATAATAACTCCTGCACCCGTCCAACCGAGAAAGCTGGCAGCAATATATTGCCTTGGCTCTCGTTGACTGTCTTAGCAAAAATGTCTTTCAACTCGGCTAAGGTTTCAGTCCAACTGCGGTGAAAACGGTTGCCGTAGGTGCTTTCCATTAACACTAAATCCGCCGTATCCACTAAGGTCGGATTGCGTAAAATCGGCATACCCGCACGGCCAAGATCGCCACTGAAGACGACTTTCTTCTGGGACTTGCCCTCGCCTAACCACAACTCGACTAAGGCCGAACCTAAAATATGTCCCGCATCTGAGAGGCAAATATCCACATGGGGAATGACCCGAGTGACTTGGCCGTATTCCAGCGGCACAAATTGGGTGATGGCCTGTTCAGCATCTTCGACGGTGAATAGCGGTTCTAAGGGTTCAAGATCATGTTTAGCGCGCTTTTTATTGACCCTTTCGGTGTCGCGGGTCTGCAGCATGGCCGCATCTTTGAGCATGATGGCGCACAGTTCTGCCGTGGCTTTATGGGTGTAGATTGGCCCATCAAAACCCGCTTTAACTAAGAGTGGTAAACGCCCTGAATGGTCGATATGGGCATGGCTAAGCACAACAGCGGAAATAGACTCAGGGTCGAAGGCGAAGGGATCATGATTACGCAGTTCATCCGCTTTACCACCTTGGATCAAACCACAATCGAGTAATAAGTGTTCATGATCGACCGAGAGTAAATGGCACGAGCCGGTCACTTCCTCTGTCGCCCCTAAAAACTGCAGTGTCATTCGCATGGTGTCCCTCCAACGTTTTTACCTTGTATAAAGCTAGACTATGCCCTTATTCCTCAAAGAAAAAGGATTAATTGGTCGCATGCGAGCAATGTCAACTTTCGCAGTAACACTCAAGCATCAATAACCTAATAAAGGGTATAACTGGCCTTGACGCACGGTTTTATCGGCATGGGTAAGTGTGCCATCACGCTGCCATTGTTCGAGCAAGAACTGCAACGGCGCTTTGACCTCAGCGGCCGTCATACCAGCGCGAATACTCGGGTTATAGAGCAGTTTTAGCAGAATGAAATCGAGCCCTGTAAGTAAATCCTGCGGGGTTTTATCGTTAAAGATGGAGGGGAATACTTTTTCAGAATCATTGGGTAGCCCAAGTACTTGAGTGATTTCCTCGACCACACAAGCCACTAACTTACCGTGCATTTGCGCCTGATCGACGGGAATGATCACCCATGCGCGTTCAATTTCACTCTTAGCATTAAGGGCAAACTTGGCCATACACATTGAACCATGGACATTCTTCGCCGAACTTGGCCCCATTAAGCGGGTAACTTCACTCTCCCATTGGGATTGACGGGTAAACACTAAGTGCAGATTCGCATCCAAGAGCGTATCCACCAGCTGAATATCATGATCCGTAATCTCGGCTAAGTGCGCTAAGTGCATCTGCACTAATTGGGTGTGCAGCGCCCTGTCGCCCACTTGATGTTCGACAAACACTCGTACCGGAATGCGCCACTTACGCACCTTGTGTTTCGCCACGTCATACTCATTTTTAAGGGCAATTTCGCTGAAGGCCTGGGTGATGTAAGTTAAGTTTTTCCAATCCGCTACGGGTGTTAATGCTGGAATTAACGCGGGCTGCGTTTGAGCGGCGTAAAGAGGTAAGGCTAACAAACTTAAGCACAAGCCTAAACTCATACACAGGCTGCGCCAAAAACGCCGACACGCAGGTAACATTAACCCTTTGTAGTTATGTGTTGATGCCTTGAGCCACGTTTGCATTAGCACTTATTCCACAGCTTGCCGAGGTAACTTAATCGAAATCATAGCAGTGATGCCGATAAAAGCGGTCGAAATCCACAAACAGGCAGCTAAACCATAGGCTTGATAAACTAAGCCAGACAGCACAGTGCCGACTAAACGCCCCATAGCATTGGCCATGTAATAGAAACCCACATCCAGCGACACCGCATCTTCACTGGCGTAACTCACAATCAAGTAACTGTGCAGCGACGAGTTAACCGCAAACAGGGCACCAAATAACATGAGACCCAACAACAAACTGGCCTCGGGATAAAAACTAAACTGTATCGCGCTGGCAATCAGCGCTGGCACAAAGGCCAACATACTTGCCCAAATTAACGCGCTGCGACCATCGGGGGCTGTATCAATCAGCTGACTTTGGGCTTGGCGATTGCCCGTGATCTTAGGTGCTAAGGTTTGCACTATGCCGTAACCGATAACCCACACAGCTAAAAAGCCGCCCACCGCCCAATGATCCCAGCCTAATTGGCTGGCCAGATACAAGGGCAGCGCCACCACAAACCACACATCTCTGGCAGCAAACAGGAATAATCGCGCCGCCGAGAGAATATTCACGCTGCGACTCTTAGAGAAAATCTCCGTAAATTTAGGCTTATTCTTAGCTTTACCTAAATCCTTTTTCAGCATCATTAGACTGAGTAACCAGACGAGTCCAAGCAAGATAGCCATAGTAGCGATTGCCAACTCAAACCCGAGTAGAGCAAGCAAGGCGCCGCCGAGGAAAAATCCCGCGCCCTTGAGGGCATTTTTAGAACCCGTTAATAGGGCAACCCATTTGTAAAGCTTGCCCTGCTCGCCTTTTGGCACCAGCAGTTTTATCGCGCTTTTGGCACTCATCTTATTGAGATCTTTAGCGATCCCAGATAACGCCTGCGCCGCCATCACCCAAGGCACGCCTGCGAGCCACAAAGGTAAACTCGCTGCCGGCACTAACAACATGGCTAAGGCAAACACTTGCATGCCAAGGCCCAAGTTCATGGTGCGATTTAACCCTAAACGCGCCCCTAGCCAGCCGCCAATCAGATTGGTCACTACGCCAAAAATCTCGTAGAACAAAAACAGCATAGCGATCGCCAGCGGACTGTAGCCAAGCTCGTGAAAATGCAGCACCACTAACATCCGCAGTGCGCCGTCGGTTAAGGTAAAACTCCAATAATTGAAGGTGATCAGCAAATATTGCCGCACGGCAGCGGGCAATTGCATCAGTAGTTCAAATGGCTTGGCGGCAAACAATTGAGCTCTCCTAGCGCGGCAAATCAAGCTGGCCGACTAAACGGGCAAGCTCAGCGGTGCGATTGGCGTAGCCCCATTCATTGTCGTACCACACATAGAGTTTAAGTTGAGTGCCATTAATCACCATGGTCGAGAGCGCATCTATGATGCTTGAGCGCGGATCTGTCTTGTAATCCACCGACACCAGCGGCCGCTCTTCATAACCTAAAATGCCCTTAAGCTCACCTTCGGCGGCGGTTTTAAGTAGCGCATTCACTTCTGCTTCGGTAACGGCGCGTTCAAGCTCGAACACACAATCGGTCAGCGAAGCATTAGCCAGTGGCACCCGCACTGCATGACCATTAAGTTTGCCCTTAAGCTCAGGGAAAATATGGGTAATCGCAGTCGCGCTGCCCGTGGTGGTTGGGATTAAACTCAAACCACAGGCGCGGGCACGGCGTAAATCCTTATGCGGTGCATCGAGAATAGTTTGGGTGTTAGTAATATCGTGGATCGTGGTCATAGATCCGTGCTTGATGCCGATCTGCTCGTGGATCACTTTCACCACAGGCGCAAGGCAGTTAGTAGTGCAAGATGCGGCGGTCACAATCGGATGAATGGCAGGATCGTATAGCTGATGATTAACCCCGATCACTACGTTTAGCACGCCCTCTTCTTTCACGGGAGCGGTGACAACCACCCGCTTAACACCTTGATCTAAATAAGCTTGCAATAACGCTTTGGTTTTCATCACGCCGGAGGCTTCAATCACCACATCGCAACCGGACCAATCGGTATCGGCGATGGCTTTATTACGCGTGGTGCAAATGATTTTATCTTGGATCTGGATCTCATCGGCATTCGCCGTCACGGGATAACGCCAGCGACCATGGACAGAATCAAACTCGAGTAAATGTGCCAATGTATGCGCATCACCTGCGGGATCGTTGATCTGCACAAACTCCACCTCATCCCAGTCCCATGCCGCGCGCAGTGCTAAACGCCCCATACGCCCGAAGCCATTAATGCCGATTTTGATTGCCATGATGATATTCCAATATGTTGATTTTAAATTTATATGTCTTTAATTTTTTTATATTTTCTTAACGCTACTAACGGTTTACTTAAACGATAACACCGCCATTGCCAAAGACTGAGTATGGCAATGGCGTATATTTATTCGCTTATGTTTCTTAAATTATGTGCTTGGCGAACGAGCAGCCTTGATTGACTAAAGCTGACTACAACTTAGTCTCTTAACCATCCTTCAATTTCGTCACGAGTCGGTACTGAGCCGCTGTGTATGAGCTCACCATCGATCACGACCGCAGGCGTTTTCATCACTTTAAATTTCAACAGGGTTTGAGGATCTGTGTCCTTTTTCACAATCGCATCCACGCCCATTTCTTCTGATATGTCCGCAATCATCTCGGCAGTTTTACTACATTTAGCGCAACCACTACCTAATACTTTGACTTGTTTCATGTTATTTCCTTAAAGATACGGTGCTGCAAAATTAAAAATCCAACCTACTAACGTAAATGCCGTCAATAGCACAACCAACAGCAGCGCCAACAGGCGCCACTGCGTCACTTGTTTCAGTAAAATAAATTCGGGGAAACTGGCAGCCACTGTGCTCATACAAAACGCTAGCGTAGTGCCAATTGGCAGACCGTTCGCCAGCAAACTTTCCATCACAGGAATGATGCCCGTCGCGTTCGAATATAGAGGAATACCGACTAACACTGCCGCAGGCACAGACCACCATTGACCTTGGCCTAAATGGGTTTCAACCCAACCCTCAGGCACAAAACCGTGCAAGGCAGCGCCAAGACCCACGCCGATAATGACCCACTTCCAGACTCGGCCAAAAATCTCAACCGCCTCAGCTTTGGCAAATTGATGCCGTTCAGAAAAAGATAAGACCCGCGCAGCGGTAGAAACGGTATCAGATACCGCCATCTGGCGTCCACGAACGAGGGCTTCGGCGGCGAAGGACTGCAACCAACGCTCGGCCTTAATCGCATCGAGTAATAATCCACCGAGCATACCCACTGTCATGCCCACAGCCACATATAGCAAGGTAAATTTCCAGCCGAGTAAACTCATGAGCAGCAGGACGGCGACTTCATTGATCAAAGGTGAAGTGATCAAAAAGGCCATAGTGATCCCAAGGGGGATCCCCGCCGAGGTAAAACCTAAAAAGACAGGGATACTCGAGCAAGAACAAAAAGGCGTAATGGCGCCAAAAATCGACCCCAGTAAGTAACCTACTCCCTTATTCTTACCCGCTAAATAATCTCGAACTCGCTCAACATCTAAGGAAGCCCGCAGCAAGGCGATGAAATAAATCATCACCACCAGCAATACGAAAATTTTACTGACATCTTCAACAAAAAAATGCACAGCTCCGCCCAAGGCCGAACCCGCCTCTAGGCCAAATACGCCATACACTAGCCAAGTCGAAAAATCAGTAAATATTTGGAACATATTGATCCTTAATGAAATATCGACTTACATCATGCTATTACTTAAGATTAAAACCAGTGCCGCGTACGATTAGCAAAATACACCAGCGACAACATCACAGGCACTTCAACCAACACCCCAACCACAGTCGCTAAGGCAGCTCCAGAGTGCAGACCAAATAATGAAATGGCTACGGCGACCGCCAGCTCAAAAAAGTTAGAAGAACCTATCATGCTCGCAGGTGCGGCAATCGCATGGGTTAGTTTCAGTTTTAAGGCCAACCAATAGGTTAAAATAAAAATGCCATAACTTTGAATAATCAAAGGAATAGCGATTAACAGTATGTTCTGTGGCTGGGAGATAATCGTTTCAGCCTGAAAACCAAATAACAACACGACAGTGGCTAATAAACCGATCACAGACCAAGGTTTCAGCTTTGTCAGCAACTGCGGCACGGCACTCGCATCATGGCGAGCCTCTAGTCGCTTGCGAGTCGCTACACCCGCAATCAAAGGCAATAACACATAAAGTACAACGGAAAGTAGTAGGGTTTCCCACGGCACTTGGATATCACTCACACCTAACAATAATGCAGAGAGTGGCGCGAATAGAAACACCATAATGATATCGTTTACAGAGACTTGCACTAACGTGTAATTAGGATCACCTTTAGTCAATTGGCTCCACACAAACACCATAGCAGTACAAGGAGCTACTCCAAGCAGTATCATTCCCGCGATATATTCACTGGCAGTTTGTGGATCAACCCAGTCGGCAAATAGCAACTTGAAAAATAACCAGCCTAACAATGCCATAGTAAAAGGTTTGACTAACCAGTTAATGAAAAGCGTTAATATCAATCCTTTCGGCGCTTTACCGACATCTTTCACCGCAGAAAAATCAATCTGCACCATCATGGGATAAATCATTACCCAGATAAACAAGGCGATGACTAAGTTAACATGGGCAAATTCGATGGCGGCCACAGCGGCAAACACACCCGGAGCTAAGTTTCCAAGCACTACCCCAACAAGAATACTTAAGCCAACCCAGACACTTAAATAGCGTTCAAAGAACCCCATAACGACCTCGACTCACAAAATGCATTCTTTTCAATTTAACAACAGGCTTTAGCGCGTTCGGGACGAGCACCCATGTTGCACAGGTTGTTCATATTCGCGGCTAAAAACGGACTGTTGGCCTCACAACTTTGCGCTAGTACTTGCTGACACCAAGGACTCAACTCAGGATTGATTTGATAAAAAACCCATTGCCCCTGACGCCTATCGACTAAGAGCCCTGCTTTTTTTAACTGCGCTAAATGCCGAGAGATCTTAGGTTGGATCTCCGACAGCGCAGCCATTAATTCACACACGCACAACTCCCCTTCTCGCTGGATGAGCAGTACACATTTCAGCCGAGTCTCATCGGCAAGGGCCTTAAAAAAGGCGACGGGTTGCATGAAATAGCCCCTATACAAATCAAATAAACATATGAATAAAAGTATATATGAAAAAACATATATATCTAGTCGCTATCATCAAAATAAACTCTGTATATAACCCATTTAAATTTAAGAAGATGTTTTTTGAACCAGATCACATCAGCACAATCGATATGAAAACCATTAATTGCAAATGATAATGGTTGCCATTAAAATCCGTACTAAGCTAAAAGTTATGGTGCAATATGTTGTTTTCTCTCCTCTACCACATCATCAAACCAAAGCTCTGTAATCATAAAAACATTAGATAATTGCCAAACTCCGGAGCCAATCCATATGTCTACTAAAGGCATTTTTCGTGTATCCCTTATTCAAATCGCCATCTTAAGTGTGCTTACTCAAACAGTTTATGCCGAAGAATCCACGCCTAATATCGAACACCTCGAAGTCAAAGGTATCCGCCAACCATTTCGGGGGGATGTGCCACTGAAAGCTCAGCCGCAGGCGGTAGAAAGCCTGTCGATGGAGCAAATTAGCGATGCGGGTATATCAACGCTGATGGATGCGTTGGATTTATCAAGCTCAGTCAATCGCCAAAATAATTTTGGTGGTATGTGGGACAGTTTCGCCGTGCGCGGCTTTGTGGGCGATGAAAACGTCCCCTCAGGTTATCTAGTTAATGGTTATGATGCGGGACGTGGTTTTGGTGGTACTCGTGATACTGCGAACGTAGAAAGTATCGAGATCATGAAAGGCCCAGGTTCTGCTCTTTATGGCCGCGCAGAACCCGGTGGCACCATTAACATCATCACCAAAAAACCTAAATTTTCCCAAGAAGGCTATCTGCAAGCCAGTGCCGGTCGCTGGGATAATTACCGTCTTGAGGGGGATTATACTAACGCCATTACCGACGATTTAGCCTTTAGGGTTAACGGTGCGATTGAAGACAAGGGTAGTTTCCGCAATCCCGTTAATTCGGAAAAACGTGTTTTAACCCCTTCTTTGCTTTGGGTAGCCAGCGATACCACGCGTCTAAGCTATGAACTGGAATATGCAAACCAAAAAGTCCCCTTCGACCGCGGAATTGTGGCTATCGACGGCGACATTAAAGCCTTACCCATTAATAGATATCTAGGTGAGGCCAGCGATGGTGCGACCCAAATAGATTTGTTAGCCCACCAATTTACCTTAGAACATGACTTTGGTGATTGGAGTTTGTTATCGGGTATTAGCTACCGCGACACAGGACTTGAAGGCTACTCAAGCGATCCAGAGTTGGTAAAAAGTCGTCAAATGCTCAACATCGACGGTGAAACCCTAAGCCGTCAACATAACTACCGTAACTTCACCTCAACTGACTTATCGGGCCGCGTTGAGCTAAGCGGCAAAGTCGAGACCGGCGATATTAGTCACCACCTTCTCATTGGTGCAGACGGTTATCACTTCCATTTCGACAAATATTGGGAGCGCTTCCGCCCAGCCGCTGGCGATACCACTTACAGCATCAATGTTTACAATCCAGTCTATGGACAAATTGCGCCCGAAGGCGCCCTGCTCTACAACCAAGTAGAGACTCAGGATAACTACGGGATCTATTTGCAAGACCAACTCGATCTCAGCGAAAAATGGAAGCTCACCTTAGGTGGCCGCTTTGACAGTTTCGAGCAAAGCATTGAAAACCATAAAAACCAGACAGAATCCAATCAAACCCAAAATGTCTTTAGTCCAAGAGCCGGTATCGTTTACGAATGGCAACCTTGGTTAAGCCTCTATGGCAGCTACTCTGAAGGTTTTCGCCCTAACACAGGTTCTGATTATCGCGGTGTCGCATTCGAACCCGAAGAGAGTAAATCCTATGAGCTAGGTACTAAGTTTGAGTTAGAAAATCTGACAGGCTCTATCGCCCTCTTCCGCGCCGAAAAGAGTAATGTGCTAACTGCAGACCCTGTGAATTCAGGTTTTTCAGCGGCACTAGGTAAAGCCGATAGCCAAGGGATTGAGCTGGATTTGGCTGCCTACCTAACAGCCAATACTCAGCTGTTGCTATCCTACGCTTATACCGATGCCAAGACGGCTAACGATATTCTCAACGCAGATTGGGGCGTGAGCATTACCGAAGGCAGTCGTTTAATCAACATTCCAAAACACAATGGTCATCTCACGCTAAAACATGATACTTCATTGTTTGGTTCCGATGCCTCCGCGGGAGCGACATTGCTTTATGTGGGCGATCGCTTAGGTGAAACCATTGATCCAAACTACATACTGCCAGCATATACCTTAGTGAATCTATTTAGCACCTACGCGTTAAATCAGGATCTTAGCCTGCAATTTAATATCACTAACCTGTTCGACGAAGTTTACTATCAAAGCTCTTATTCATCGATGTGGACTATGCCAGGCGAGCCACGCAGCTACAAAGTCAGCGTGCGTTATAATTTCTAAGCACTGCTGATCTGTTTCCAATCAAAAAGCCCCGGAATCTTTCTGGGGCTTTTTACTCGGTGATCAATTACAAACCGCGCTGCCATTCCTGCCTTAAGGGAATGCTGCGCGGCGCATTGATGGCGAGTGCAACCTGTGCCAGCAATTTCGCCTTGTCCTTACCTAATACGCCCTTGAGCACTAGGTAATTAGAGGCATGGTCGGATCTAAATATCGTCTGATCTAATTCCAAATGCTCCAATAAGGTATGCATTTCTTGGAACAAGCCCATTTGATCTGGCAACTGAAATTGACCGCCAAATACCGCGTCCATTCGCTCTGTGCCTAAGGGTAAAGTCACCACTAAAGTAGAGAGATAATCCGGCTGGGCGGCATTCATTAACTTGGCCGAATTAACCGCATGTTGATGGGATAGCGCGACACCGCCTAAACCATTGAGGATCATCACAGATGACTTCATCCCCGCCGCACGGATCTTAAGTAGTGCCGCTAAGGATGATTCGAAGGTTTCACCCTTTTGGATTTTGGCGAGCACTTCGTCATCGCCACTTTCGCAACCCACATAGAGTAAAGACAGCCCGAGTTCGCGCAGACGTGCGAGTTGCTCTGGGGTTTTATTATTCAAATTGCGCGGCAAACAGTAACTGCTGATGCGCGTAACCTGTGGCAAGTGACGGTTGATCAGCTCACAAATCGCTTCGAGACGCGCAAAGGGCAAACTCATGGCATCGCCATCGGCCAAAAATACCCGAGAAACGGGGGTGCCAGACTGCGCAACGGCCAAAATATCCTGCTCCACCTTGTCGAGCTTTTGTGCCCGAAAGGCTTTTTGCGGCTGGGTATACATGTCGCAAAAGCTGCACTGATTCCAACTGCAACCATTAGTCACTTGCAGTATCAATGACTTCCATTCGGATGGCGGTCTAAATACTGGCTCGATATAGTTAATCAACACTGCAAGCTCCTAATAATTGGTCTCACGGTTAAACAATGATTTGGTGATAAGTTTCCACATGAAATGACTCTACCAATTCGGGCATCACTTGGTGGAAATAATGTTGAATCGCATCTTTAGCGCAATGCTCATCGAAGGCGGCAATATCGACAAACTTCTCTACAAACGTCACGCGACGTGGTTCATCACGGCTCACATTGAGTTCGTAACGAATACAACCCGCTTCACGGCGCGTATCAGGAATAAGGCTCGCGAGCGCAGCGATTAGCGCTTCGGTTTTGCCCTCTTTAGCCAGAAAACTCGCCACGCAGGCAATTTGTTGTTGATTGATTTTATAGTCCGTTGCAGTCGTCATTTCGGTTCCTTAATTGGCTTAATTTGGATGCTTACACGCATTGCTTATATTGATAGCCGCTTACGCTGGCTGATAGCGCATATCTAAATGGGGAATTCCATCTTCTAAATACATCTCAGAGCAGGCGACAAAACCGAGCTTTTGATAGAAAGCTTTAAGGTAATCTTGAGCGCCAATTTGGATCCCCGCATCGGGCCAAGTCGTCAATGCCGATTCGATGGCGTGCTGCATTAAAGGCATGGCTAGCCCTTTGCCTCGTCCCGCTGGCGATACCACCACGCGGCCAATACTCGCCTCTGGATAACTTAAGCCCGGCGGCAAAATACGCGCGTAGGCAAGCAGTTCCCCGTCTGGCGATAAGCCCATTAAATGCAGGGTTTCTGGGTGTCTATCCTTCTCATCAAGCTCAGGATAAGCGCAGGCCTGCTCGACCACAAACACATCGACTCTTAACTTCAATATGTCGTATAGGGTATTGGCATTCAATTGATTAAATGTAAGATTTTGCCACTGCAAACGATTATCCCTCTGCAAATCATCGAAAAAGAGCTTTGAGTCTACCACAGCATAAAGACCATAAAAAAGCGCCTTAATCCGCGAGGACTAAGGCGCAAAACTGTTGCGCAAACCAATAGATCTGGGGAAATCTATGGCAACAACAGGATAACGAAAAACGTTATTACTCAACCATGGCATCGTGGGCCACAGGCCCAGTTGGTTTACGGATCAGTAGCACGGCGAACACAGCGATAAGTAGCAGAGCGCCCATGATGTAAAACACATCGTTATAGGCCTGAATATAGGCTTGCTGACTCATGGTTTTACCCAGCAAGGCTTTCGCCTGCGCGGCCGCGGTATAGGGATCTGAACCACCCGCCTGCAACATGCTTGCGCTTTGGGCTAAATAGTCCTGTGCCTGCGTGCTCACTGCGGGTAAGGATTCCTTAATATGGGCCAAATGCCCGCGCGCCAAAGTGTCAGTCAGGGTCGCAACCAGTGCAATACCAAAGGCGCCGCCTAAGTTACGCATTACGTTTAATACCGTCGACGCCGAAGCATTTTCATGGGGTTTCAAATGCATAGTCGCGAGCATACCAATAGGCACCAAAATAAACGGCTGACCTAAGGCACGCACCACTTGCGAGGCGATCATCTGCGGTCCGGCATAATCTGCGGTCATCTGGCTATTCATGTAATAGCTAATGGCGAACATTAAAAAACCAAAGGCGGCGAGATATCGACTATCGAAGCGCTCCATCAATTTCGGCACTAAGGGCAAGACCAATAGCTGCGGAAATCCCATCCACATAATCACGCCACCAATCTCTAACGGTGTGTAATCATGGACTTGCGATAGATAAAGCGGGATCAAATAGATAGCGCCGAATAGTGCCATCCCCAGTAAAAAATACGCCACGGTGGAGAGCACAAAATCACGCTTACCGAGCAGGCGCAAATTCACTAACGGCTCTTTACGCCTTAGCTGGATCCAAACAAACAACACCAGATTGACTACGGCAATTATGGCCAGATTACGAATGAGCTCCGATCCAAACCAGTCCTTGCGGTTGCCTTCTTCGAGTACCACTTCAAGGCAACCCATACCCAGCGCCATAGTGACTATGCCCGCCAGATCGACATTCTTCAGTTTATCCCAAACCACCGACTGCTTTTCTAAACCGTAGGCTAACATCGCCATCACCAACAAGCCCGGTGGCACGTTGATATAAAACAGATAATGCCAGCTAAATTGCTCGGTCAACCAACCGCCTAAGGTCGGGCCGATTGAAGGCGCAAAGGTCGCCGTCACGCCAAATAACGCCATGCCGACGGCACGCTTGTTATCGGGTAAAAACTCAAGGATAAGCCTAAAGGCCAGCGGAATCAGCGCACCGCCAAAGAAGCCCTGTAGCGCCCGAAAGGCGATCATGGCCTCTAAGTTCCACGCCATAGAACAAAGTACGGAAGCAAAGATAAAGGCAGCCGTGGTCCATAACAGATAACGCCTGACCGACAATCCAGTGCTAAGCCAGCCAGAGAGCGGGATCGCGATCATTTCAGCCACCAGATACGCGGTTGAAATCCAACTGCCTTCTTCGAGCGTTGCCCCAAGACTGCCTTGAATCTCCTTCATCGATGCATTGGTGATTTGGATATCGAGGATCGCCATAAAGGCGCCGATCAACCCACCAAATACGGCGATCCATGAGCGGCGACTGCCACGCTCATAATCGGTAAGCTTGTTAGGTGCAGTGATGCCCTGCGCCTCCATACCAGCAGACGCAGTGATAGAGCCAGTTGCGCTCATACTAACGACCTGTATTTGCAGCGATTGCCGATGTTACAGGACCCGACGCCGTATCCACTTTTACGACTGCACTTAAGCCCGGTAGCATGTGTGCTTCTTCCTCAGACAAATCTAAGCGAATACGCACGGGAATACGTTGGACGATTTTAGTGAAGTTACCTGTAGCATTTTCCGCCGGCAGTAAACTGAATTTGGCTCCGGACGCCGGTGACAGACTATCGATAGCACCTATAAAGGTTTTGTCGGGAAACGCATCGAGACTGACCTGCACCGACTGTCCTGGTTGCATATGTTGGATCTGGGTCTCTTTAAAGTTCGCCGTGATCCACACTGCCCCATCCGGAACCAAACTGTAGAGTGCTTGGCCGGGTTGCACGTACTGCCCCACCATAGCGCCACGTTTACCTATCACCCCAGAAAAAGGTGCGGTCACACGGGTATCATTTAATTGAATTTTCGCCAATTCTAAGGTCGCATCGGCCTGTTCTACCACAGAACCCGCCTGATCTAATTGGGCATTAAAAACCGCTAACTCGCGTTGCTTTGCCACTAACACGGCTTTGGCTTCATCGAGACGGGCGGCGGCAGAATCGAATCCGGCTTGCAGTTGATCAACATCATCTTGGGAGCTGTAGTTACTGACTTTAAGCTTTTTCGAGCGGCTCAATTGTTGCTGCGCACGAGTGTTATCGGCCTGCGCCGCCACCACACCGGCACTGGCTTGGGTGATTAACGCGCGTTGCAGTTCCACCTTAGCGGCTAAGGTTTGCAAATCCGCCTTCGAACTTGCCAATGAGGCTTCAGCTTGGCTCACTTTGGCGCTAAATTGGTTATCTTCCAGCTGAGCTAATAGCTCACCCTTTTGTACATGCTGGTTATCAGTCACATCGCTTAACACCACATAGCCGGGCACTTTAACGCTGATATGGGAAATATCGGCCTCAACATAAGCGTTATCAGTGGTTTCGATAAAACGTACCTGTGTCCACCAGTAATAACCGCCTCCCGCAACCGCAGCGAGTAACAGTGGAACGGCGATAATGAGTTTACTTTTGGACATGAATGACTCCTTGATTAGTGATATCTAGTGTACTACTGTCTCACTAAGTTTATTAGCCAGTAAAAAATCAACCCACTGTTTCACAGGTGTAACAATGATGGATCTCAATCGCGTGCAAATTTTCGCTCAAGTGGTCGAGCAAGGCAGCTTTACTGGCGCCGCCAAAGCCCTTGGGATCACTAAGGCAACGGTCAGTCGTAAGATAGCCGAACTCGAAGCCGATACCGGCACACAACTGTTATTTCGCACCACCAGAGCCCTAAAACTCACCGAAGCGGGATCGAGTTATTACAACAGGATCAATAAGATCCTCACCGATCTACAGAGCGCAGAAAATCAGCTCAGCGCCCAGCAACAATTGATTAAAGGTAATCTAAAAATTGTCTGCCCGATTGAATTAGGCCAATTGTTTTTAGGGCCGATTTTCGCTCAGTTTTTAACGCTTTACCCCGATATCACCATAGAGGCTGAACTGACCAATCGTAAGGTCGATGTCATAGAAGAAGGTATCGATCTGTTATTTCAAATTGCCGATTCGGGCGACACTCGCTTGCAAAGCTATGCCTTAGTCAACGCCCATAAATCGTTAATGGCAAGCCCTGCTTATTTGGCCGAGCACGGCACCCCAAAAGTGCCACAGGATTTAGCCAAACATAAAGCGATCCGCTTACAGTCGGCGCATATTGAAGGAGCATGGAAGTTATTCGATGGCAAAACTTGGATTGTCGCCGAGCCTATGACTCAACTGACGGTAAACAATGTCACTCTGGCTCGCGAGGCCGCCATTGCAGGGCTTGGGATCACAGCGGTGCCCTCCATCATTGCCCAAGTGGCATTAGAAAAAGGCTACTTAATCCCGCTGCTTGATGACTATCCTATGGTCCAAACTAAGGTCGTGCTTAGCTATCCACAGCGTGCCTACTTACCCCGAAAATACCGCGTCTTTATCGAGTTCATCTATTCCGCATTATTTAAACGTTGGGGATCGCAAGTATTGGAAGTGCCCGATTTTATCGGCCAAGCCGATCAGGGCGAATAAACAAAATCGAACAAATAAAGCGAACAAAACAGTAACAACTATAACTTTGTAAAGCTTAAATCGCTGCCATAGGGATAAATCCGCTATGTCATAATTGCCTTAATCCTTAAGCCTCTATAAGCTTGGCAAGGTAACAGGCAGCAAAAGACCTTAGGTTTTCCTGATACAGTTTGCATAATAAAATTTAACATTTAATCTCAATTTTGGAGGAAACCTAATGAGCTTAATTAAAGAGTTCAAGGCTTTTGCGTCCCGTGGCAATGTGATCGACATGGCCGTTGGTATCATCATAGGTGCCGCATTCGGCAAGATAGTCTCGTCCTTTGTGGCCGATATCATAATGCCACCGATTGGTATCATTTTAGGCGGAGTGAATTTTAGTGATTTGAGCATAGTGCTGCAGGCAGCTCAAGGCGATGCACCTTCTGTGGTGATTGCTTATGGTAAATTCATTCAAACCATTATCGACTTTACGATTATCGCCTTTGCTATTTTTATGGGCGTCAAAGCAATCAATCGCTTAAAGCGCAAAGAAGAAGTCGCGCCTAAAGCACCCGCTGCACCGACTAAAGATCAAGAACTGCTGTCTGAGATCCGCGATCTACTGAAAGCTCAGCAAGAAAAATAAGCCTAATCTAAAGTGCAGATCATAAAAAACCCATCGAACTCGATGGGTTTTGTTTTTATATCGGCGATGTTTCACATCAAGCAGATAAGCGATTACTCAGCTTCAATGTGCACAGTTTCACTGTAATCTTGCACCACTTCTGCCACTCGAATGCGGTAAGAGTTAAACAAACACGGCACTATGCCCGTTTGCTCGGCAATACTGTGGGCCATCTGATTGCGCCATTGGGTGATAGAAGCTTGGTCTTCCCAAAACGACAGGCTCAGCACTTTGCCATCGTCGGTTAAACTCTGAAAACGTTCGATCGAAATTAATCCCTTACGGCCAAGATACCCAAACAACCTCAAGATGCAGGATTCAGCGGGAATTTAACGCACTTTAGGCAAGGCGGCTATTTGCAGACCTAGTGGGCTAAGTTAAAAATAGTCAACACAGCATAAAGTGCGTTAAAACCCGCCGGGACGGAGCGCCCAGGGCACTCCACTTCTGTGTTGCATCAATTCAAAAGGTAGCCGACATTCTGTCATTGATGCGCCTTGAATTGGAGCACCCTGGACGCTCTGAAACTCGTATCTAGAGATTATTTGGGTATCAATATTGGCGCATTTCAGCCGTCACGTGCAGATACTCTTCCTTCCCTTCTTGTGTCGGGATGACTTCAAAAATTACAGCGATCATAACGCTCTCCAGAAATTAACGTCCTTAAATGTCGACTTTAAGATTAGCCCAACCACGGCGCGATAGCTCGCTGATTTTTAGACTTTTAGTCAATCTGATAACTCTGTCTACAATGTGGACAATAACCCGAAATATAACAAGTTATTGCCCACGTTGTCGGCTTACTTGAGGTTAATCAAGCTCATCGATGCGCTTGTCGCCACGATATAGCCAGCGATATAAGGTCGGCAACACCAGCAAGGTCAGCGCCGTCGAGCTAAACAAGCCACCGATAATCACCACTGCCAGCGGCTTTTGGATCTCACTGCCAACCCCCGATGACAATAGGATAGGGATCAAGCCTAAGGCCGAGGTCAGTGCCGTCATCAACACGGGACGCAAGCGCCCAACCGTGCCCTCATAAACACAATCATAAAGAGCTTCGCCGCTTTGCCTGCGCTGATTAATCGAATCTACCAGCACCACGCCGTTGAGCACGGCCACTCCAAATAAGGTGATAAAACCAATTGAGCTAGGCACAGATAAATAAGTGCCACTGACATACAGGGCCACTATGCCGCCAATCAAGGCTAAGGGCACGTTCGCCATGATGAGTAACACTTGCTTGAATGACCCAAAGGAGAAGTACAACAGCAAGGCAATCAAGGCGATAGAGATCGGCACCACTAGCATCAGCTTTTGCTGCGCCCGCTGCTGATTCTCATACTGGCCGCCAATGATCACTGTATATCCCGCGGGTAAATCGGCCTGTGGCACTAAAGCATAAATGTCTTTCACCACAGAGCCCATATCGCGCCCCGCCACGTTGGCCTGCACCACCACTCGGCGCTGCACGTCGTCACGGCGAATATTCGGCGGCGCCATTTCTACTTCGACGCTGGCGACTTCGCCTAAGCGCACAGTGGCGCCATTTGTGCCGCTGAGTAACAAGTCCTTAATCGCATCTGGGCTAGTGCGAAACTCGGCCGCGAGGCGCACATTGATGTCGTATCTTGCGTTGCCATCAATCACTTGACCTGCACTCCCGCCGCCAATGCCTTGGCTGACAAGGCTCATCACTTGATCGACACTAATGCCGTAGCGTGCCAATAACTCGCGTTTTGGCCGCACAACCAATTGCGCTTCTCCACTCACTTGCTCTAATGACACATCCACGGCACCGGGAATTTTCGCAACGAGATCGGTGAGCGCTTGGCCTTTCTCAGACAATACTGCTAAATCTGGGCCAAAAATTTTGATCGCTAACTGGGCTTTTACCCCCGAGAGCAATTCATCTACCCGAGTCGCAATAGGCTGCGAGAAAGTCAGCAAGAGTCCAGGGAACACACTGAGTTTTTCCTCCATCAGGCGTTGCAGCTCTAAGCGCGAGCTTGCCGATTGCCATTCAGATATTGGCTTAAGCCCAATATAAACCTCGATATTACTCACAGGCTCAGGATCGCCGCCAAGCTCAGGCGCACCAATGCGGCTCAGGGCATATTCCACCTCGGGAAACTCCAGCAAAATGGCTTCAAGCTTGGGCGCGACCGCCAAAGACGTGCCCAAACTCGCGGTTGGTGCCAGCGTGACCCTGAGGTTAATCGTGCCTTCCTCCAGCTCAGGCACAAATTCGGTACCCAACCTTGGTAGCAACAATAAACTCAAAGCAAACATCAATAAGGCACTGAGCATCACCACCTTTGGCCTAGCAAGCGTTGCCGTCAGTAACTTGCGATAAGCGGCATCCAGTGGCGCTAAAATAACACTTTGTTTAAGCAGCACACCGCGCTTAAACAGATACACGGCAAGGGCTGGCACGGCGATCAGCGCCACCAGCAGCGCCGACATCATAGCCAAAATAATACTGACCGCCATCGGCTGGAACAGCTTGCCTTCAACGCCTTCGAGTGCAAACAGCGGCGCAAATACGACGATAATAATGGCGGTGGCGAAGAAGATTGGACTACACACCTCTTTTGCCGCGAGCATGATGCGCACAGCCATATTGGCCTGCTGACCACCGTCCTCATCGCTATGATATGGGTCTGCCTCACCATCGGCACGCGTTCTCGCCTCCAGCAAATGTCGACGATCCGGCTGAGTTAAGTGTTTGAAAATGTTCTCTACCATCACCACGGAACCATCGACTAACATACCAATCGCCACCGCTAAACCGCCCAGCGACATCAGGTTTGCCGACAATCCATAGTAGGACATCACCATGAGCGCGAGCCCGATAGACACAGGAATAGACAAGAGCACCAGCAAGGTCGCACGGATATTGACGAGGAACAGCGCCAAGATCACTACGATAAACACAAAGGCCATTAGCAACGCATCGCGCACTGTGGTCACGGCCTTATCGACCAGTTCGGCTTGATCGTAAAACACTTCAAAAGACACGCCATCGGGCAAGGCCTGCTCGATAAGACTCACCCGCGCGCCGATATCATCGATAGTCGCTTTGGTGTTGACGCCCATGCGTTTAAGCACAACCCCCGCCACCACTTCGCCGAGGTTTTGTACTTTGCCAGCCTCATCGCGGCGAGTCATAGTCACAGCGCCAACACGGATTTCACTGCCAAAATTCACCTGAGCGATATCGCCCACCCGCACGGGCGTGCCTTTATCCTCCGTAAGCGGGATCTGTGCGATCGCCGCTAAGCCTTGTTCTCCTGCGGGCAACATGCCGTAGCCGCGTACCACAAGTTGCTCTTGGCCTTGGTCCATAAACCAACCGCCAGCGTTGCGGTTATTGCTCTCTAATGCCTCGGTGACTTGCGCCATCGATAAGCCATAGGCGCGCAATTTATTCGGGTCTACCTGTACCTGGTATTGGCGCACATCGCCACCAAAAGACAAGACTTCAGTCACGCCGCCAACGGGCATCATGATGAGTTTCACAAGGTAATCGTTCAAACTGCGCAGCTCGGCGGCATCGATACCTGAGTTAGGTTCGGCGCGCAGAATGTACTGATAAATCTGCCCTAATCCCGAAGTATTCGGGCCGATTTCCGGCACACCGACGCCGCTTGGGATCATCTCCCGCGCCGCTTGCAACTGCTCAAACACTTGCTGACGGGCGAAGTAAATATCCGTCCCTTCGGCAAATACCACAGTCACAATCGACAAGCCAGTGCGCGATAACGAGCGCACCTCCGTCACGGCTGGCAAGGCGTACATGGCCGATTCCACCGGATAACTGATAAGTTTTTCCACCTCTTCTGCGGCTAACCCTTCGGCCGCAGTATTGATGGTCACTTGCACGTTAGTCACATCGGGAAAGGCATCGAGATTCAATTTAGGCAGCATCACCACGCTTGCCACTATCATGGCGAACAAGGCCAACACCACTAACAGCCGATTTTTAATCGCGGCTTCGATTAATTTTTGCAACATAGAAAATTCCTCAAGCGTTCAGTGGCGACATTAATGGTTATGGATATCAAAGCCTGCTTTCGCCTGCTCGGACGCCAAGAAAAATGCGCCAGCCACCACGACCTTGAGTTGTGCCTGCTGGGCTTTTTCAAGCTCAGCGCCGCGCACTAAACTCAAGCCGCGCTGACGCTGCACCACTTCTACCTCAATGGACTCGAAGCCATCTTCATCTTGAATAAAAATCTGCCAGTCGCCATCGCCGCTGCGGGTGAGCGCCGCATCGGGCAGCACGATTCCACCAGCCTTATCAGCAGAGTTGGCGACAGTATTGGCAAAGTAGAGTTCGGCAAATTGCCCCGCATGCAGCACATGATCAGGATTGGGCATACTCACCAGCACTTGTTCGGTGCGCGTCACGCTATCGAGTTCATGGGAGCGACCTATGATCTTGCCCGCCAGCGTCTTATCCCCCACTTGCACTAAGGCTGCACTGCCGACAGTGATATGCGCGGTTTGGGTAGGCGTTAACTGCGCCTCAACCCACAGATAGGACTCGTCGGTCAGCTGCATTAACGGCGTGCCCGCACTAAATACTTGGCCTAACATGGCGATATCTTGCTGCACTCGTCCGTCAATCGGCGCTAAAAGTTGATAACTGCCGATGGCTTCGGGCGTCGATTCCAGAGCGCGAATTTGCGCGGGCGTCATCTTAATCGCCTCTAAAATCGCCCGTTTAAGTTCAGCATCCACCTGCGCCTGCATACGGCGGCTGACACTCACGGCGCCTTCGCTCATGCGCTTAACTCGGCTCCATTCGGCGGCGGCATTGATGTAATCCGCCTGTGCCTGCGCAACGGCTGAGCCGCCCAAGGTAAGTAAAGGCTCACCTTTTTTGACTTCTTGCCCCGGCACCACATGACGCGCCAACACGCGCACATCGAGCTGCGGTGCAAGGGTGGCGGTTCTATCGCGATCCACCACTAAGGTCGCCGTCGCCCTAATATCCAGATTCAAATTGGCGATATTCAAGCTATCGCTCGACAGGGGTAACAAGCTAATGCCCGCCAAAGCTTGCTGCACTTGGGTCAATTTCAGCGCCTGTGCACCGTGTTCATCCGCTTGCTCAGTTTGAGTGGCTGAACCGTGATCATCCCCTGCCCATGAAGGTTGGGCGGTGAAAAGCGCAGCAGAGCCGAGCACACATAATGCGAGGGCGAGTGTCGACAGCGTGAACTGCCGCTTTGCAGGTACTGTGATTTGAGACGCAATGATGTCAGGTGCAACAGTTTCTGACAGTACAACTGGATAAGACTTGGTAGCGTTAAAGTGATTATGTGAATTCATTTGGGTTACCTCATTGGTTTACTGTGCGCGCGGCGGCATTGGGCATGTGTGAAGGTGCTTGGCTGATCTGTTCAGCCGTACCATTCAAAAAGGGCATAAGCTGACCGCTTTCACCCATCCACGTTAACCAGCTCTGATAAATGGCTGTTTCTAGATTCAACCCCACCAAATAACTGGCGGCCAACTGACGGCGACTCTGCAAGTACTCGCTGGTACTCACATCCCCCGCCTGCCATTGTTGGCTTAAGGATTTAGCCGCTTTAGCACCTGACACTTGCACTAACTCGCGCCAGTCTTGGTAACGCTCAAGCAAACGCGGTAACGCATAGAGGAATTGTTTCTGCTTAGCGGTAAGTACTCGCTCACGGGCAAGATAGCCTTGCTCTGCGATCGCAATACCCTTATCGGCTACAGCTTGTAACTCACTGTAGTTATTGCGAACTTGTAGAGGAATCGACACACCAACCCCAAGTTTATTGTCCGTACCTTCCTTTTCGGCGGCTAGACTAATGGTCGGGTCTGCTGACGTATCGGCCTTAACTTGCATGGCATTGACTCGTGCCAGCAGCACTTGCTGATAGGCACTCGCCAGAGCCGGCAAAGTGGATGTTAAGGGGCTCAACTCGGTTGCTGGCGCTTGCTTAGCCTGAGTCACGAAGACATGGATCTCCCTAATAAATTCGCTAAAGGCAAAATTATTATTTCCAAGTAACTCAATCACTTTGCCGTCGGCCACTAAAGCTGCCTGTTCGGCTAAGGCATAATCGGCGGTATTGGTTGCTAACTCGAGTTGCATCAAATGCAGCTCGACGTTAGACAAATCCCCTGCCGCCAACCGCTGCTTGGCAATGCCGAGCTGCGCCTTAGTAAACCTGAGTTGCTGCTCGGCAAAGGTCAGCGCTTTACGACTTTGCGCCTGTTCTGCCAACGCTAGTAAGCGTTCGGCCAACATTTGGTTACGCTCTAAACCTATATCAGCGAACAGGATTTGGGCTTCAAGCTCGGCACGTTTTGTCGCCACGCCGCGCTTATCACCCCAATCAAGGGTTTGACTCAGACCTAAACTGTAGGAATCTGTGTCGGCATTTTGATAGTTAAGCCCAAGCTCAGGATTATACACGGCGCGATCCGCCGCCTGAATGGCAAGCTCTGCTTGTTGCTGCCGTGTAAGCTGCGCCTGCACTTCAGGCAACTGATTGAACTGTGTGAGTAACGCAGGCAACCATTGGCCAAAGGCGACATATGGCGCGTCGGTTTCTTTAGCGGGTAAGCCCAGTGATTGAGCTTTAAATACCTCGGCTTCTGAGGCTTGGGTTTCAAGCACATTGGTTTCCAAGGGAGTGGTTTCAAGGGCTTTGGTTTTAAGGAAGACTTCAAGAGTGTCATTTTCTGCCGCGAGGGCAAAGGCTAGCAATCCGGCAGCCAATACTAATCCGCAGCTCAGCAAGCCCGATCGAAATAGGCAAGCCAAGGTACGGGCGAGAGTCGTTTTGTTCATCGCAAATCCTAACAATATCGAATGTGGATCGGCTGACTTTTGCGCCCAATGTGAGACTGCTAGATTTGAGCTTCATTTGAAATAGCTCAATGCAAAGCAATCATATCGTTCTAGGCATGGCAAATAAGCGCCGATCGAATCATCCCGCCAAGCAATACATAGCTAACACTATGCGTAACTTAAGCTATGCATAACCAACACATCCCATGGCTAAAAGGCCGATGGCTGGTACAACAACTCACGCTGCTGAGCATCAGTTAAATCGCATTTGGGGGATGAATATAAAAGGCTTATCGCGCGGCGAAATAGATTGAGATCCAAGAAGATGAATCAAGATCTTTAGACCGAGGAATAAGCTGGATATTGGGGGATTAAGCTATTGGAGGACGGTACTTAGGTAAATTATCGGGCTGGAAATAGGATACATTAGCAGCGAGAAAGACGCTTTCTAACGCTTGTACAGGTTGGCTTAGCCCAGGAGATAACAGCGCCACATGACCGCCATGGCATTGGCAATCGAGGCACAGGTCAAAATCCTGTAATTCTGTGGTTTTCACTAAGTGGGAATGCAATTCGCTGGCATGATTTTCACCCGCGTTATTGCCTAACACTTTGGTACTTGCATCAATGTCGGTAAAGCCTAGGGCTTGCTCACTTGGGCAAACGCAATCGACACATTGGGCTAAAGTGGTCACTTGGGCACTAAATTGCAGATGGGGATGATTATCGGCTTCTTCCGCGCCATTGCCCGCATGTAACTGATGCGCACCCAAATTCGCGCCAGCAAATTGCAGCACGATAATGGCTATCAGTAAGGTCACCATTCGAGTAAAAAATGGCTTAGCGGTAGAATTCAAATATCACCTATAGCAAATAACGGATAACGGATAACGGATAACGGAACATCTGACCCGTATGATAAACATAAGTTCACAGCTCGCAAGCAAAGTCTTTCAAGCTGTGATCTCTAAAGGCTAACGCTGACTTAAATACTCAGTGCTTATTTAAACACGCAACACTTATTTAAACACGCAGTGTTTAGCGTAATCTGCGGCTTCATTAGCAGTCCAATCGCCAGACGGCTTATCTTTCATCTGCTTACACCAAGCATCGCTACCCACTTCTGGCGCGCAGGCACTCAGACCAGCGGTAAACGCCAGCACCAACGCAATAGCACTGATTTTTGAAACATTTTGCTTAGAAAAAGCGCGCGATTTAAATAAAGACATACTTCATTCCTTGTAAATACGGTCTACATTAGACCATTAGATATTCGAACGCTTAGTGATCCAAGCAATCGCTTTGGTTTTCTGCTCTAGGGGAAACCATGCCACTTCGCCCTGCATAAAAGGCCCAAGTAAGCGCACCGCATTTCCCACCCAATCAGGTCCGCCCACAAATACTAAGGCTTCAAAATTAGGTAATTGGACTTCACCACTACCTGTGAGTGACTCAAATTCCCAGCCCTCGAGTAACACGTCAGCCTCAATATACAGGCAAACTTGGCCCCAATCCTTACGATAACTCTTAATCGCCGGCTGTAAACGGGTCCGATAATCGGTGGAGGATAGTCGGCCACTGGCAAAAAGACTGATAACACCCTTAGCAATATCGGGGATTTGGCATAACATAGAGGCACTCCGAATCGAGAACACTTTTGCAAGCAATGGCCTTGACCAATGCAGTGGCAAAGAATGCGCCCGATGATAACAAATCTATTGAAAAGCCATAAGTGATTATTGATGGCTTCTCAATCCATGCTGAAAAATGCCTAAGTTTGCCATGATAAAAATCTCAAACCGTGTGGAACTTCAGGAAAATGAAATCGAGTGGCAATTTATCCGTTCGAGTGGCGCAGGCGGTCAACACTTAAATAAAGTGTCCACCGCTGCGCAGCTAATTTTCGATATTAAAAGCTCATCATTACCCGAGTATTACCAAGAACGCTTGCTCAACAAGGCCGATCACCGCATCACTAAAAGCGGCAAAATCATCATCAAATGCCAAGCGAGCCGTAGCCAAGATGCTAACCGCCAAACGGCGTTGGAGCAATTTATCGCCTTAGTCGCCAGCGTCGCTGAAGTGCAGAAAAAACGCATTCCTACCCGCGCCACCAAAGGCAGCCAAACGCGGCGATTAGAGTCCAAGAAACAAAAAGGCGCCACTAAAGCCATGCGTCAGCAAAAGACTGATTATTAGCGTTAATCAGCATTAGGCCGCAGTTGAAACTGCCCGACAATGGCGCTGGATTTCAATGGTATAGGCGGCTCGCACATGTTCAGCTCGCACACAATCGACTAACGGATAATGCAAAATCGATTTGAACAGGTTAAGTTAGTGACCTATCAACAAAACTAAAAAATGCCTCCCAGCTTTAATTCCAAGGCATGTCGTAAAGGAAAGCGCAATGAGTCACAAAATTTTGCTCGTCAATGGCCCCAATCTCAACCTCTTAGGTCGCCGCGAGCCCAGCGTTTATGGTCATCAAACCTTGGCCGACATAGTGGCGGAGTTAAACCAGCAGGCAAAATTGGCGGGAGTTGAGCTTGAACATATTCAGTCCAACGCCGAATTTGAGCTAATCAACGCGATTCATGCGACTGATGCCAAGATGATCATTATCAACCCCGCCGCCTTTACCCACACCAGCGTCGCCCTGCGTGATGCCTTGCTTGGCGTGGCAATTCCGTTCTTTGAAGTGCATTTATCCAATGTGCACGCCCGTGAAGCTTTTCGCCACCATTCCTATTTTTCCGATAAGGCGATAGGCGTGATTTGCGGTTTCGGTTCACAGGGTTATGAGTTTGCACTGGCGGCAGCCATTAAGCGGCTCAACCAGCCACAGTAAATTCTATTCAATAGCGTGCTTTGCAAGGGCAGAGAAATGGCAATGGATCTTCGTAAAATTAAAAAACTTATTGAGTTAGTACAAGAATCTGACATTGCAGAACTGGCGATCACTGAAGGTGAAGAATCGATTCGCATCACTCGCTACAGCCCTATGCCAGCCAATGTACAGTCATCGCAAACGCTACCTACAGCACGCGTGGCACCATTGAATGCACAGGCAAAGCAAACCGCCATTTCGCCAAGTGTGGAAGGTTTTGTGCAAGTCTCGCCTATGGTCGGCACTTTCTACGCGGCGGCAGAACTTGATGATGCGCCGCTGGTTAAAGTCGGCCAAAAGGTGAGCCAAGGTGAAGTTGTCTGCATTATCGAAGCGATGAGAATGATGAATCCCATCCAAGCCGAGCGCGATGGCGTGATCAGCGCTATTTGGGCCAAAGACGGCGATGAAGTGGCATTCGATCAGCCGCTATTTACCTTAATCTAACCGCTCGCCTTATCATGAATTGAAGCGCACTTGAGTTTAAGCTGCGGTTTTCAAGCAAAGGCGGCATTAACCGAGGTCACTATGATATTAATTACCGGCGCCAGCAGTGGTTTAGGCGCGGCGCTAGCATCGCTCTACGCCAAAGAAAATGAACCGCTAACACTCACAGGCCGCAATGCCGAGCGTCTACAAACCGTCGCCAATGCATTAACGCCCTTCTCCAACAAGCCTATCGCCGCGATCACCGCCGATCTCGCAAGTGAATCGAGTCTCGAAGCCCTGTTCGATGGCCTGACGCAAGCCCCTAAAACCGTGATCCACTGCGCGGGCAGTGGCTACTTTGGGGCGATTGAAACCCAAACTGCCAGCGATATCCACAGCCTGCTCAATAACAATGTCACCTCAACGATTCTGTTGGTGCGGGAATTGGTCAAACGCTATAAAGATCAAGCGGTCACTGTGGTTGTGGTTATGTCCACCGCAGCGCTTACTGCCAAAGCGGGAGAGTCCACTTACTGCGCGGCAAAATGGGCGGTACGAGGATTTATCGAGTCGGTGCGATTAGAGCTGAAACAAAGCCCAATGAAGTTGATTGCCGTGTATCCCGGCGGCATGGATACAGGCTTTTGGCCAAGTAGCGGTAAAGCATTAGATACCTCAAGTTTTATGTCCGCCGATGAAGCGGCAGGCATGCTCAAGCAAGCCTTAGTTGCCACAGAGCATGGTTATATCGCCGATATCACCATACAAAGAGCCTAGCCCTAGCCGAAACTGAGGCTAGCAGATTGAGCACAAGCCAGGTTCGAGACGCAGGATAGCAGCACCTCGAACCTGAGTGATCCGCTTGCTAGTCAGCGCAGTTAGCTGTGTTTAAGCTCACCGCGCGGCGACTCTCCCTGTGGGTCAGCCACCACATCACAAGTCCTCCTAAAGACAACAAAGACGCCGCATAACCTGTCGCGGCAATCCCTTGTCCAGACAGGATCACTAAACTGCCCACCCAAGGGCCAATCGCGTTGGCGAGATTAAAGGCACATTGCACTAACGCACCTGTCATGGCCTGCCCATCGGGCGCCACATCCATCAATCTGGCTTGCACAATAGTGGCAAGCCCTAATCCACAACCGACAAAGAATACTACGGGCATCAGCGCCCAATAATGTCCGGTCAAACTCGGGTAAATCGCTAATACCAGAGTGCTTAACACTAACGACCAAAACGCCGCCGCTAAGGCCGACTTATCCGCCGCCCAGCCACACACTAAGGTGCCCAATGTTGCGCCAATACCAAACACCGCCATCATGATCGGGATCTTAAACGGCTCGACTTGTGTCACTTGGATTAAGGTTTCAGCCAGATAGGTATACACGCAGAAGATACCGCCAAAGCCAATCGCCGCGATACCGAGCGTCAGCCATACTTCACGATTCTTCAGGGTTTGTAGCTCTTTTTTGGGGCTAGCATCAGCGGCCACGGCTTGATTGGGCGCTAAAAAATACACCATCACAGCCGTAATGGTCGCCAGAATCGCCACTATGCCAATGCCTGAGCGCCAGCCTACAGTTTGCCCCATCCAAGTGGCAAACGGCACACCGATAATCGTCGCCAGTGTAAGGCCAATAATCACCCGCGATACGGCGCGGGCCTTCATTTCTGGCGGCACTAAAGAGGCCGCGAGCAACATAGCCACACCAAAATAAGCGCCGTGGGGCAAGCCACTGAGAAAACGAAAAAAGATTAACCAATTCAATGATGGCGCTAACGCACTTAAGCCATTGGCCAGCGCCATTAAAGCAGCTAAAGCAATCAAGAGTGTTCGCCGCCTGACCCTAACCGCCAGCACCATAATAATCGGCGAACCGACCACAACCCCCAGCGCATAGGCGCTAATGGCATAACTCACGTGGGCGACATCTACGCCTAAATCGCTGGCGATATAGGGCACTAGAGTCATGGAAGCAAATTCTGTGGTACCTAAGGCAAATGTGCCAAGCGCTAAGGCGAGCAACACCCATAGTGTACTGGCGCCCTTATGCTGATTTTGGACAGATGGATTTTGAACCTGATGTTGAACGGTTTTCAAACTTTTTCTCCGCTATGCTATAAAACGACAACTAGCTAATAAATAAATTGGAGCCCACTAAGGGGCTCCAATTTCTCAGTCATTTACCTAATGTAAATCTATCTAACTAACTGTTCTTGATAAGTTTGACTGTTCCAGTCAAAGGCATAAAGCGTGCCTTGCCACTCGTAAAGTGTACGACCATCCTGCTGCACAACCCTAGCATTACTCGGCAAGCTAGACACACTGTGCACTGCCCGTGGACGGGGAGTCGCAGCTGTTTTGCCAGTGGCGTTACTAGTTTGCGACACCAGTTGCCCGTTCGTTTGTCCGGCCATATTTGCAGGCATGCTTGTTGGCATGCTCGACACCATACGGCCTTCACTCGCAGAATATTGCATACTGGTTGTCACCCGTACAGGTGCAGAAATCGCCACGGGTTCATCGTCGTAGGCCATAGGAATCGACAGGCCGATGCCCGAATAGGGCGAGTTCCAGTAATTTCGAGCGTAAACGTCACGCGAAGTATTCCAGCCCCAATCATTGTTCCATTGATTGCTCACACCATAACCGACATTCCAGCCAGAGCCCCAACCTGTTGCAAGCCCTAAACCCAGTCCTAAACCCCAAGGGTAATAGGGACGGTAATAAGGTCGATAATAGGGACGATAGTGGCGATTATCGTTGCGCACATGGCGGTTGTCGTAATGGTTGTCATGACGATTGTCATAACGATTGTTGTAATGACTGTCGCCACGGCTGTGGCTATCACGATGACCTTGGCGCTCGCCTTGCTCCGAATGGTCGCGATTTCCGGCAACCGCCGCAGTCGACACACTGAGCGCGCCCAAGAGCGATATCCCCACCGCCAGCGACAAAACCAAGCACTTTAGCGGCCGCTTAAGCACGCCATGTGATTGACTTTGAACACACTTTCCTTGAGTAAACGTTACTGGGATATTCATATAAACCTCGAAATAAAGGGCGTAAGCGAGATCAATCGTGACTTACTGGCGTCCATTTTACGCTTCCTAAGCTTGAAGATCACTGAATTGGTTAACCCTAAAACAGAAAAATGCTATAGTGCGCGCCACACGGATTTTCATTGCAGAGGCTATTTCCACATGAGTTTTAAGGATTTACGCAGCTTTATTGATCATCTGGAAGCCAATGGCGAACTCAAACGCATTAGCTACCCAGTTGATCCTCATTTAGAAATGACAGAGATCGCCGATCGCGTATTACGCGCTAAGGGCCCTGCGCTATTATTTGAAAATCCCAAAGATCATCACATGCCCGTGTTGGTAAACCTGTTCGGTACGCCAAAACGTGTGGCCATGGCGCTCGGTAAAGATGACCCCTTAGCCCTGCGCGAAGTGGGTGAACTGTTAGCCTTTTTAAAAGAACCCGAACCACCACGGGGCTTTAAAGACGCGATCGCTAAGATCCCTATGTTCAAGCAAGCCTTGAATATGCCGCCAAAGACAGTGCGCAATCCCCCTTGCCAACAAGTGATCAAAACTGCCGATGAAGTCGATTTGACCCAATTACCTATTCAGCATTGCTGGCCGGGCGATGTCGCACCACTAGTGACATGGGGCTTAACCATCACCAAAGGCCCGCGCAAGAGTCGCCAGAATTTAGGTATTTATCGCCAACAATTACTGGGTAAAAACAAGCTGATCATGCGTTGGTTATCCCACCGTGGCGGCGCGTTAGACTTTGCTGATTTTAAACAACAATTCCCCGGTGAGCGTTATCCTGTTGTCGTCGCACTCGGCGCCGATCCTGTGACCATTTTAGGTGCCGTCACCCCAGTCCCCGATTCCATGAGCGAATACGCTTTTGCCGGTTTACTGCGCGGTGAACGTACCGAAGTCTGCAAGGCATTAAGCTGTGACTTAGAAGTGCCCGCCACCAGTGAAATGATCCTCGAAGGTTATATCGATCCTGAGGAACTGGCGGAAGAAGGCCCCTACGGCGATCACACGGGTTACTACAACGAAACCGATAAGTTTCCAGTATTTACCGTTACCCACATCACTCACCGTAAAGATGCCATCTACCACAGCACTTACACTGGCCGTCCACCGGATGAGCCCGCCATGCTGGGAGTTGCATTAAACGAAGTGTTTGTGCCGATTTTGCGTAAGCAATATCCTGAGATCGTTGATTTTTATCTGCCGCCTGAGGGTTGTTCGTACCGCATGGCAGTGATCTCTATTCGTAAACAATATCCGGGACACGCCAAACGGGTGATGATGGGCGCTTGGTCTTTCCTACGCCAATTTATGTACACTAAGTTTATTGTCATCGTCGATGAAGATGTGAACTGCCGTGACTGGCAGGATGTGATCTGGGCGATCACCACCCGTATGGACCCAAAACGCGATACTGTGATGATCGAAAACACCCCGATCGACTACCTCGATTTTGCTTCACCCGTTGCGGGTTTAGGCTCAAAAATGGGACTCGATGCCACCAATAAGTGGGAAGGTGAAACCAACCGCGAATGGGGCACGCCAATCGTGATGGATCCAAAAGTAAAACAAAAGATCGACTCAATCTGGGATGAGTTAGGCATAGACGACAGCCCAACCCTATAATTCAGCTTAAGCCATTACTCAAATATCGGCTTAAGCCAAGAGAATAGGCCAATAACAGGCCGCTAAAGCGACACCTAGTCACATACTGCTGAAGAAAGGTGCAAAGGAAGTTTGATGAAAACCATACGTTGTAAGATAGAGAAAGTTAGCCCATTTAACGATGCCGTATATCAAGTATTGTTAAGACCAGAAACCGCCTTCGATTTCCAAGCGGGGCAATACTTATGTGTTGTCATGGGTGAAAAAGATAAACGCCCCTTCTCTATCGCGTCAGCGCCAAACGCCGAGCTGATCGAATTACACATTGGCGCCGCTGTAAGTGAAAGCTACCCAATGCAAGTGGTCGAGCGCATGAAAGCCTGCGCCATTGATGGCAGCACTATCGACATTGAAGCCCCAGGCGGCGAAGCCCACCTGCGCCACGAAAGCCAACGCCCTCGCCTCTTAATCGCCGGCGGCACTGGTTTCTCTTACATTAAGAGTATCGTCGAGCACCAAATCGCCATTGGCCAACAGGTTAAAACCACCCTGTATTGGGGTTGTCGCACCCAAGATGCCATGTATTTTGAAGCCATAGCCCGCCAATGGCACGATGCCCACCCTTGGTTGAACTTCGTCCCAGTGATCGAAGAAGCCCCAGCCAATTGGCAAGGTAAAACCGCCAATCTGTTAGCACAAATTAAGCAAGATTTTGTCAGCTTAAATGGCTACGACATCTACATCGCCGGCCGTTTCGACATGGTGGGTGCAGCACGGGAAATCTTCCGTGAGATTGGTGTAGAAGAAGCGCATCTCTACGGTGATGCGTTCGCGTTTATCAAATAACGCGCTGATTTATTAGCTTAGCTGGCTAACCTTTGCCAGCTAAGGCTTAAATAATAAACCCCAGTTTTTACTGGGGTTTTGTTTTATACGTCATGCCGTATTTCATATTTTGTGGATACATCCACTCAGTAAATCTGCTTATCCAAAGGTTATTTTTTGCTTAAGCAAAAGATTAAACCGTCATTCCGCACCTAATTTTCGATTTAAAAAACTTGACGGCGATCGGTCATTCTGATCTATTACTACTTTTTGCAGGTAGATCATTATGACTACTCCAGCTATCGCTATTCGTAACCTCGACCAC